>CAYRKU010000022.1:14374-18096 GCA_964425055.1 uncultured Lawsonia sp.
GCTGACGCCTGGATAACGCGTTATAAAAACACGTGGACGTTCCCATATCCAGAAAACCCGTAAACTGGGTGAACACACTGGTCGCAAAATTAAAATTTCCGTAAATTTGCGGGCCAAGGGCACGGGGCAGAACCGCTTCCATGATCAGATATACCGGTACAGTCGCAATATTGGCAACAAGCTTGCCCATATAGCGCCTGGCCAATGATGCTTGCCTTAGTCCTGGGACTTCTGGTTTGTGAGTGTGTGTAGCGGTTTCAGGCATGGTTTTCCAAAAGGTGGAGTGGTGTGCAACACAAACGCGTTACAGGGAATGTAACAGAACCCTTTCCGGATGAGAACAGGACCATGTCCCACAAAACTGCCTGAATTTCTATATCCAAAAAAAGCGGATAAAAGAGATTTGGTCTATCAGTTCGTTTTCCGTGGTTACTTGCTCCCTTAAGTAATCCTCTTAGGCCGTATGTCTTTTACATAATATCGCGTAGCTACCTCAAATTCGCGAAGCATATCCATACCATTTGAGCAACTTGCTGCATTTCCAACTATAAATAAAGAAAATATACTCCTCGCAACATGAAAATTCATTACCAGGTCTATTTCCTTTCGGATTTATCACACTGTTCACCATCTGCATCCGTGCTTCCGGAAACAGTTCTTCCAACAGACAGCCCAAATGCAGGTATTCTTTTTCATCGATGGTTCCGATGAGTACGGAATCGTGCGGGTTGAGCAGTTTTTTGCCAAGTTAAGCCGTTTTTCCATTGTAGGGTGGGTCAATATAAATACAGTCCACCTTGCCGGAACAGAGGTATTGCAGCAGACACAGAACATGGTAATTGCCGGCTTCAATCAGAGTATGCCAAAGGTCACTTTCCGGCGTGCGGCAAATACTTTCCACATGGTGCAGGCAAGGGATACACGGCCTCGCCAAAGGCAGCTGCTCGCACCAGATCCCGCGCTGGAAAACGCTGCTCCAGCCCGGTATTGCGCACAGGGCTTCGTCCCATTCCAGGGCACTCACCGTATCAGCGTAGCCTCCGGATCGGTTTTGGTCAGGACACTGTCGCCGACTCTGACGGGCAAACCGTACAGCAGCAGCGTTTCAGGCAGATGATTTTCAAACACCAGGCCGAATTTTTTTTACTGCTCAGCAGACCACTTCCCGCCTGATGTTTTCGCGCAGCTCCGGATCTGTGATTTTTTTTTGAATGTAGTCATCAATTCCAGCCATACCCTGCTCCTTGCCTGGGACGTACGCTGTAGAGTACACATAAACTCAAATATCGGGGTCAGGCTTCAAAGATGGCCTGATAAGCAAGTTTTGTTGTATAAACATCAATTTTTGAAGCCAGTTCAAAGGGGCTGTGCATAGCCAGGATGGCCGGCCCCAGGTCAATAGTATCCATACCGTACGCTGCAAGATAAAGCGCTACTGTTCCTCCGCCGCCATGGTCAACTTTGCCCAGTTCGGCCATTTGCCATGGAATGTTCCGTTTGTTGAGAATGGACCGAAGCTTTCCTATATATTCGGGATGGGCATCATTGGCACCGTACTTGCCCCGTGAACCAGTGAACTTGCAGAATGTTGGCCCATAGCCGATGAGGGAAGCATTGAGCTTTTCGTGCAAATCCTGCCAGTCAGGGTCAGTGGCGGCGTGAACATCACCGGATATGGCATTGGAGTGTTGAAAAACATCCCGTAGTTTGGTTTGCGGCTCCCAGGCATCCACGAGGTCAGCCATACAGTATTCAAGGAAGCGGCCTTGCGCACCGGTAGACCCCTCGGAACCAATTTCTTCTTTATCCCAAAAGATGAGGCAGGCTGTACGTTCAGGGGATTGCGCGTCCAACAGGGCTGAAAGTGAGGTGAACACACAAATGCGATCGTCCTGCCCATAACCTCCTATCAGTGCCTGATCAATGCCGACAAAACGGGCCTGGCCGGCAGGTACAGCTTGAAGCTCTGCAGAGAAGAGATCTTCTTCCTGGATACCGTATTTTTGGTTGAGCAGGCGCAGAATACCTGCCTTGATGGGTGCCTGGGATTCTGGATTATCGTTTTTAACAGGGGGCTGCTCAGGGCGATGCCCCATGATCACATTGAGCTTTTCCGCATCAAATGCATCTGCAAGCGTTTTGGTCATCTCCTGCTGAGCCAGGTGGGGCAGCAGATCCGCAATGGTAAAAACAGGGTCCTGTGAGTCTTCGCCAAGAACCACGCGGAGAGTGCTTCCATCTTCACGCACAACCACGCCATGCAGGGCCAGAGGCCGGGCCAACCACTGGTATTTACGGATACCGCCGTAATAGTGCGTTTTTGCCTGACCAATGCACGCTTGCTCCTGCAATGGATGTTGCTTGAAATCTAACCGGGGGGCATCGGTATGGGCACTGATGATATTTATACCTTCGGCCAGAGGCTTTTTCCCTTTTCTGGCCACAAACATGGCCTTATCCCGGAAAGCGCGTAGAATCAGAGGATTATGAAAGTCTTCACAATAGCCGGCCATTTTCAGGCGGGCAGCTACATTGGCAATGGTTTCACGTTCTGTTTTGCTGCTGGAAAGAAACGTGACATAATCGGCAGCAAGGCGATCGACCTGGGCAAGCTCTTCTTCCGCAGTGTACAGTTCCCATGCATTGCGAGGTTCGTAGTGCAGTTTTTGAGTCATGATAATTCCCTGTTGTCTGTGTTTGCCGCAAGCGCTTCTGCAATTACTGCGGCGACGGTGGAAAATTCTTCATCAGTTAATGTCCGGGGATCAAGAATGAAAGCCTGATTTTCCAGACGGCCAATCAACGGTATGCTGGCAGAAAGCAGGCGTGTTTTCAGTTCCTGCGCTGTACAGATTTGCGGGTTTATGCGCAGCAGGGTAGTAGGCAGGCCGGTTTCGGGAAATGCCCCTCCACCTACACGAGATTCTCCCGTTATCAGTTCAATATGCACCTTTGCCCCGCAGCTCTGGCGCAGGCATTTGGCAAGGTGCGTAGCTTTTTGGTGTAGCCTGGCCTGTGTTTCCGTCATCATCGCCGCGGTGGGTATTTTAAGGCGTGCATTTGTTTCGTCCAGATACAGGCGCAGGGTGGCCTCCAGAGCAGCCAGTGTCATCTTATCGATACGCAGAGCGCGGTTGAGTGGATTGCTTTTGATACGGGCAATGATCTCTTTTTTGCCCACAATAATCCCTGCCTGTGGTCCTCCAAGAACTTTGTCACCAGAGAAGGTAACCGCATCTGCCCCGGCGGCGATCACTGCGGGGACAGTGGGCTCGCCAGGCAGTCCGTTGACGGAAAAATCGATCAGGCTGCCGCTGCCCAGATCTTCAATCAGAAGCAGACCGTAGGCATGGGCTATGGCAGCCAGATCTGCCAAAGAAACATCGCTGTGAAATCCGATTATGCGATAGTTGGATGTATGTACCCGCATGAGTGCCGCAGTGTTTTCGGTAATGGCATGTTCATAGTCACGCGGGTGTACCCGGTTGGTGCATCCAACTTCACGCAACAGGGCACCGCTGCGTTCCATGACATCAGGTATGCGGAAACTGCCGCCAATTTCCACCAGCTGACTGCGGGCCACTACTACTTCTTTCCCAGAGCAGAGCGTGTTCATGGTTAACAATACTGCTGCGGCGTTATTGTTAACTACAAGGGCTGCCTCAGCCCCTGTAAGCGTACACAGGAGATTTTCTACATGGGCATAGCGGGTGCCTCGTTTC
>CAYRKU010000023.1:0-16528 GCA_964425055.1 uncultured Lawsonia sp.
TTCTCTATAAACACTTCAAAACCTCTGGCAGCACTGACACGGAACAGTGATACACCGGCCATATCCACAGGCAGAACAGCAGACTGGAAAGCCCGTACCAAATTATCAAGCTGCTCCAGAAGGTTTTCTCCACCCTGAAGAATTTCCAATGTGGGCAGGGAAAGAAAATTCCCCGACTCTACAGGGGCAATAATATTCCCCCGATTATCCGCATAATGCAGCACGCCATCTCGCAACATCCAAAAAGCGGGAATCCGTTCATGAATATAAATTTCAAAAGCATCGGGCAGCCTGCGCTTCACTGCAACTGAAGCTACCCAAGGATTGTCATGCAATCCTTTTTCTACCTCAGCAATATTGATGCTTAAACTGTTAACACCGGGTTGAATCCCTGCTGCCTCCAGAACAGCCTCACGCGAAAAATGTATTGCCCCGTGTATTTCAATCTGTCGAATAGCAAAAAAATCACTCGTGGTAGCTATACGGTACAGATGCAATCCCCCGAAAATCAGCCCCAGCAGTAATGCAGCGCCCAAACCAAGGCCCAGTATCCAGCTCAGCGTTGTTTTCAAAATCCAAACAAAAGAACGCTGCCTTGTCCTCCCACTACGGATACCTCCGAGGGATGAAGCGTTGCGGCTATAGCTATAGCTATTGCGCACGTTCCGTCTGTTGCTACGTCCGAGTGATCCTAAAATGCCCAAATCTTCACTTCCAAATGTAGGAATATCCCAAATAGCCGATGTACGGCTTCCCGTGCCTCGTGCACCAAGCACAAAGCTGCCTCGGCACCGCCATTGCCCTCATTAACCAAAAAATTTGCATGAACTGGTGAAAAACACATACCTCCGACCCGCTTTCCGCGAAATCCAGCTTTATCTAAAAGCTGTCCTGCAGACAGTAACGATTCCCCCGGATCAGGATTTTTAAACACACATCCTGCGCTCCACCTTCTGACAGGTTGTACACGCAACTTACGGGCTACATTATCCCGAATGGCCGCACACACCAGTTTTTTGGGTGTATACTGCAGCCGCAGTACAGCCTCAATAATCACAAAGTATTCTCTCCTTTCAAGCAAAGAAAACGAACGATATTCACTGGAAAATTGATTTTTCTCCAAAGTTTTCAGGCCAGTTTCCGGAAAAAAAATCATCACCTGATGCAACAAAATCCCAATATCAATACCCCGGGAACCGGCATTTCCGGCAATGGCACCTCCCACATCGCCCGGTATACCGGCCATGCCTTCAAGACCGCCTATACCATGCATTGCACACCAGGCAAGGAGGCGCGATAACTTCATACCGGCACTGACCTGAACAAGTACGCTGCCTTCCTGCTCCCCAACAATTTTCGGTTGGGTTGATATCTCACAGTGCACCAATGTTAGCGGTAATTCTCCGTCAGATGCAAGAATGTTGGTACCTCCCCCAAAAGGAACGACTTTGCCGCCTATGCGCCCTAGGGTTTCTGGAAGTGCGTCCAGATCACTCGCACTGGAAAACCCAACTAAGGCCAATGCCCTGCCCCCCAGATGCAAGGACGTAAGCAAGGCAAGCTGTGGCTTCGTAACAATACGCAACATGAGTCGATCCTATAATTTTCCTATACTGGTGCCTTTATGTTAACAGCTTTTTCTCTCAGTATTTTTATGGTAATGCGAGGAAGCGCGGCCCTACACTTGTTACGCTGCCTGCCCCCATGGTAAGAAACAGATCCCCCGGCTGCAAAATATCGGGCAAAGCTGCAACCATGGCATCAAAATCTTGAAAATAGGATATATCAACCTTGGAAACCTGACGAATACCCTGTGCCAAATTCTGCCCCGTAACACCAGGAATCGGCTGCTCGGATGCAGGGTAAATCTCTGTCAGCAAAAGTTTGTCGACTGTACCCAATACCTGGCAAAAATCACCAAATAATGCCTGCGTGCGGGAAAATCTATGCGGCTGAAAAGCCACCACAACGCGCCGATCGGGATAGGCCATCCTAGCTGTGGCCAATGTAGCTGAAATTTCCACAGGATGATGTCCGTAGTCATCAACAACCAAGATACCGTTTTTTTCTCCCTTATACTCAAAGCGCCGTCCAACACCGCCAAAATGGGCCAACCCGTTGATACAATATTCGGGCGCAATACCAACATCCAGGGCTACGCCTATCGCTGCCAATGAATTGAGGATCTGATGCTTACCCGGTTGTGCCAACTGCACTTCCCCTAAGGCTTTACCGCGAATAAACACCTTAAATCGGTTAATCAGGCCACATTCCAACACCTCAGCTCGAATATGATTTTCAGCACCAAAGCCATAGGTAACTACGGGTCGCTTCACTAAGGGCAACAATCGCTGTATGCCCGGATCATCACCACACACAACATTAAGTCCATAAAACGGTACCTGATTCATGAAACTGACAAAGGCCTCGTCTATGGCATTTTGCGTGCCATAATGATTAAGGTGATCCCGATCTACATTGGTTACCACATTGATGATCGGCAGAAGACACAGAAAAGAACCATCAGATTCATCAGCTTCGGCAATAAGGTATCTCCCCTGGCCCAAGCGGGCATTTGCCCCATAAGCATTGATACGGCCACCTATAATTACGGTAGGGTCCATACCAGCTGCATCAAAAATGCTTGCTGTCAACGAGGTAGTGGATGTTTTTCCATGTGTTCCGGCAATGGCAATTCCCGTACGCAGGCGCATAAGCTCGGCCAGCATTTCCGCCCGGGGAATTACGGGGATACCATGCTCACGCGCAGCGATAATTTCAGGGTTCTCATCCTTTATAGCGCTGGAGCGTACAACCACATTAACTGCCCCTACATTTTCCGCGGCATGGCCAATATGGATCTCAGCTCCCAGCCTGCGCAAACGCGCAATAACAGCACCATCAGCTATGTCAGATCCGGAAACAGAGTAGCCAAGATTCAGCAACACCTCGGCAATGCCGCTCATACCAGCCCCGCCTATACCGATCATATGGATTTTCGTCACATTATTCCGCATCATGCTTTCTACGGTTACCATGTTTACCTCTGAAATTCGGTACAAAGAGCTAGTACTTCCTGTGCTGCCCGCACCGCAGCGTCCGGCTTGGCACAGGAAAGTGCCTGCTCGGACATACGTTTCAAACGGGCAGGATCCTGCAGCAGTTCAAGGATCAAACCACACACATCCGTTTGGCCAATGGTCTTTTCCTCTATAAGCAAGGCTGCCCCATGCTCAGCCATAAAGCGTGCATTACAGGTTTGATGATCGTGTGTCGCATACGGGAAAGGGATCAACACGGCAGGCTTCCCGGCCACGGCAAGTTCTGCCACGGATGTGGCCCCAGCCCGGCACAAAACCAAATCTGCCCAAGCATAAGCTTCAGCCATATCATCGATAAAATCAGTCACTCTTGAAGAATCTACTCCATGCACTTTATACCCAGATCGTACTCGTTCCAGATCCCCTGTACCTGTCTGGTGCCAAATCTGTACACCCGCATCAAACAAATGGTTGATGCTTGCCAAAATCGCTGAATTGACTGCCCGTGCTCCCTGGCTTCCCCCCATGACCAGCAGATGCTTTTCCGTAAACGTGCGTTGCTTCATCTTACCAAGAGCAAGTATTGACTCCCGGACAGGATTTCCCGTAAGCACGCATTTTCTGGCCTGAAACATGCCAATAGTATCCGGTAATGCCAGAAGAACTTTTGCAGCCAGTCTAGAAAGCAGACGATTTGTCACACCCGGCATGGCGTTCTGTTCATGCACTGCTATGGGAATACCACCCAGCCATGCTGCCATAAGTGGAGCAAACGATGCATAGGCCCCAAACCCAATTACTGCATCAGGGCGAAAGTTTTTCATAATGGCACGTGCCTGAAAAACAGCTCGTATAAGGCCGCAGGCAGCGCCTACAGCACGTAAACCCCGGCCTAATACACCTTTGACAGGCAAACCATGAAAGGCAATACCAGCATTCTGGGCAAGTGCCGCCTCAGGGCCATATTCAGAACCTATAAAGAGTAGTTCTGCACCCTTCCGCAGCAGCTGTTCCCCAACGGCCAATGCTGGGAAAATATGCCCTCCGGTCCCTCCTGTGGTGAGTATGATCCTGTTCATGCCTGCAACCTTGCTGTTCGGGAAAAATTCAGCAAAAGGCCAACACAGATCATACTGGCCAACAAGCTGCTGCCGCCATAGCTTAAAAACGGCATGGCCACACCTTTGGGTGGCGCCATCCCTAAAACCACGGCCAGATTTAAAATGGTCCCTAAAGCCAAAACTAATGTTACGCCAAAGGCAGACAGCTTGTCGCGCAGTTCCAATTGCCCCATAATGATGCGATAACTACGTACAAAGAGCAGGAGAAACAACAACATGATCCCTGAAAGTCCAGCAAAACCAAGCTCTTCTCCGACAACTGCCATGATAAAGTCATTATGGGCTTCCGGAAGATAAAACATTTTCTGCGCACTTCCGCCCACGCCTGTTCCGAAAAAACCACCCGAACCCAAGGCGTAAAATGACTGAACAAGCTGATAGCCAGCGTTTTGAGGATCCTCAAACGGATTCATAAATGCTACCAACCGTCGGAAACGATACGGTTCGTATATAATTAATGCTACACTACCAGCAAAAAGAAGTACTGTAGTTCCAACAAGATAAATAAAACGTGTGCCCCCGGCAATGCACATGAAAAACAAGATAATCAGCAGCATAGCTGCGCCACCAAAATCTGGCTGTGCCAGCAGGAGCAAAAAGAGCAGCCCCGCCACAATAAATGGTGGAATAACACCCCGCCAGAAAGTTTTAACCAAGTTTTGCTTGGTACTCATAAAATACGCCAAGTAAAGAGCCAAAGCTATTTTGGCAAATTCCAACGGCTGTATGGAAAACAACTTGAGTGAAATCCACCGTTGAGCACCGTTAATACGTGTTCCTAAAGGGCTTAGTGTGATCATTAAGAGCACAATCACACAAATCAGGAAAGGATACTGCAGCCTGTAGAGAAGCAACCGCGGCATAACCGCAGTAATCCACATAGCTACTCCCCCCACACATGCATACAGCACCTGTCGTTTGAAAAAGTAGTACTTATCCCCGTTAATCCGTTCAGCCACAATACCGCTGGACGATAAAACCATTAAAACACCAACACACAGCAGAATAAGAACAACGCCAAACAAAAACCAATCATATTGTCCTTCTGTGGCTCCGTCTGACCCTTTGTGCAAAAAGGTGCGTGAACCTTTCCACCGCGCCATAATCATGTAAGCACCTCTCGGACAATGCGCTTGAAATCTTCTCCACGCCGCATATAGTTGGCATACTGATCAAAGCTGGAGGTTGCCGGAGACAACAACACCACATCGCCGGGGTGTGCTAATGCAGGGGCACCTGTTCCACATCCGGCCAGGCGACACATGGCTTGTTCCAGCGTTTCATCCCAAGTGATAGGTACTACATCTTTCCAGGCAGGTTCAAAATACTCTCGGCTAGCGCCATATAAAGCAACATGGCATACATGTTCTTTTAAAAGTGGCCGTATCCCTGCTAAATCCCCACCTTTAAACTTACCTCCGGCCAAAAGGGCCACTGGTCTGTCAAAGGCAGCCAAAGCCACACGCAATGCTGCCACAGTGGTACATTTGGAATCATTTACATACAAAACACCATTGATCTTTGCTACTTTTTCCAATCTATGCTCCAATGGCGTAAAGGCGGCAACGGCACGAGCTGCAACTGCTTCCGTAACGCCAAACTCCCGACAAGCCAGCCAAGATGCCTCGGCATTGGCTCTGTTGTGTTCTCCCAGCAGTTGCATGTTGGGGAAGCGATTTGAAGCTGTATAGAAAACCCGTCGTGCTTTCAGCCCGTAGGTATCAGCCAAATCGCCCATCTCTTCCTGTAACACGGCAAGATCCTCAGGAGTCTGTCGCGCAAAAAGGCGCATTTTTGCCTCAATATATTCCGCCATGTCTTTATGGTAATCAAGATGGTTTGCACTGATATTCAGCAATACTGCTACGTTTGGGTGTAATGTAGAGCAGGTTTGTAACTGAAAACTGGATAGTTCCAGCACGACCACATCTGCACGACCACCAGACAGGACATATTCGGACAAAGGCGTACCAATATTGCCTCCTGTAACCACATGAAAGCCCTGTTCATGAAGCATGGCTGCGCACAGGCTTGTTGTGGTTGTCTTTCCACTTGTTCCCGTAACGGCAAGAACAGGTTCGCCGGTAAGCTGCCGCCATGCCAATTCTGTTTCGGCCATGATTTCCGGAGGATTTTCCGCAGGCAGGAATTGACGGATCACCGCAGCAGGCACTCCCGGACTTGGGATCACCAGTACGGCATCAGCAAAATGTTCCGGCGTATGCTCACCCCATACGATTTCCACACCGGCTTCAGCCGCCCAACCTATAAAATCAATGGGGATATTTTCCCGAAGACGATCGATCAACCTAACACGCGCCCCCAGACGATGCAGCAGACGCGCTGCAGCTATACCGGAAATACCTGCACCCACCACAACAGCAAGCTGACCGGGAAGGATAACCGGGGACAGTGTCGAAACGGTTGTGCTCATCATTTTCTCCTGAACTGCACCTTCAGCGCAATTTCAGCGCCGAGAGGGCAATCAATCCCAGCATGGCGGAAATAACCCAGGATCGAATAATGATCTTCGATTCTGGAATACCTTTCATCTCATAATGGTGATGTAGAGGGGCCATCCGAAAAATTCGTTTTCCCCCGCTGTACCTGAAATAGCCAACCTGCAGAATGACTGAGAGCGTCTCCACCACAAACAGTCCCCCCACAATCAGCAATAGAAGCTCCTGTTTACACAGCACAGCCAAAAAGGCCAGCACACCACCAAGGCCAAGTGACCCCACATCCCCCATAAATAGTTGTGCAGGATAGGCATTATACCAAAGGAAACCCAGCCCGGCCCCCACTAACGCACCACAAAAAACCGTTACTTCTCCTACTCCGGAGATATACTCAATTTGAAGATACTGAGAAAAAACAGCATGCCCGGTACTATAAATGTATACGGAGAAGACCAATCCGGCCACAACCATGGGACCGATAGCCAAACCATCCAAACCGTCAGTAAGGTTCACTGCATTGGAAGTACCCACCATAACCAGCATGGCAAACGGAATGTACCAGTACCCGAGATCAGGCGTCAGAGTTTTGAAAAAAGGAAACGCCAGTCGCGTGGAATAGGCGGGTTCCAATACCAGCAAAAATATGGCAACGCAGGCCACCACAAGCTGCCCTGCCAACTTTGCCTTGGGTGAAAGTCCTTTATTTTGGTGGTGGGATACCTTAAGATAATCGTCCAAAAATCCAACACCTGAAAAACCAAGAAAAACTAAGAATGTTAACCAGAGATAAACGTTCTTCAAATCCCCCCAAAACAACACGCTTACGCACACCGAAAAGGCAATAAGCAAGCCACCCATTGTAGGTGTACCGGCCTTCATATGGTGTGCTTCCACTTCCTGTAATATTTCCTGCCGACAATTGATTTGCTGCAATCGCTGAATAAACCATGGTCCAGCAAGAATGCTCACAGCCAAAGCCGTCAGCAATGCCAACATAGAGCGAAAGGTAATATATTTAAATACGTTGAAAACAGTCCAATTCGGGCTCAACGAATACAGCAAATTATACAGCATGCAATTTCTCCGACTGCGCAGTAACAAAGGCAGTGACAAACCGTTCCAGCCTGTTGACCCTGGAGCCTTTGAACAATATCACCCCTCCGGCTTGGCCATATCCAGCTGAACAGCTTTCCAATATACTGAACATATCGGCTACAGAATTCACACAGGAAAATGTCCCGGCGAAATGCCCTGCTGCAAGCCCTGCATCTACATCTTCACCATAGGCTCCTTTCCAAAGTACAATGTCCGGACCTACGGCAGCCACATTACGCCCTAAAGCACGGTGTGCTTCCACAGCAAGCTGCCCCAGCTCGCCCATTTCGCCCAAAACACACACAAATAACTTGCCAGATCGCTTTCCAACCATTTCCACCGCTGATTCCAGCATCCGTTCAAAAGACAGTGGATTAGCGTTATAACTGTCATCAATCACAAGCCAATTGCCCACACAGGAACAGGAAAAACGCTGTTCGGGCAAAAGGGCATCTGCCATGCCGGCAGCAATATCCTTAATGGACAAGCCCAATTGATGCGCAATAGCGGCTACCGCAATCAAATTTTCAGCGCCATAACTACCTCGAAATGGGGCTTCCATATCCACAGAATCACCATCAAGCCACAGCCTGAACAGGCCTTTATTTTTCCCAATTGGGGCAACATAGCCTGCCCTATATTCCACTTGCAGACCTCGGATGGAAAAAAATACTAAATCCTGACGTACAGACCTGGCTTCACGCACAAGATCCGGATAATCCGCACTAACAACTGCTGTACCTCCTGGTGCAAGGTGCGCCAACAACCTGGACTTATACCAGGCAGTACCCTTGTCCCCAAGCCCGGCAGCATGACCGGGCCCGACATTGAGAATCAATCCTATATCCGGTTCAAGAATGACACCCAGCTCATCCATATCCTGGGGGTGGCTTATGCCTGCCTCCATAACCCAAAAAAGCTCATCTCCGTCAGTGTTCAACATCGATAGGGGCAATCCGATCTGATTATTCAGATTCAGATGATTTTTGGCGGTTTTTCCCTTTCGGTGCAGCACCTGAGCAAGCAATTCTTTTACGGTAGTTTTTCCGGCAGTACCGGTAATACTCACTACTTTCGTCCCGGATTGCAGTGTATGCCGCCATGTATTGGCAAGCTTACCAAGGGCAACGACTGTATTGGACACACAAATAAGGGGTATGGGTAACTCGACTGAAAATGGATTCCGTTCAGCAATTATAGCAGCTGCACCTGCATCAGCGGCTACGCCTGCAAATTGGTGCCCATCAAAACGTTCCCCGGGAATGCATGCAAACAGCATTTTGGGGGTTACTGCACGACTGTCTGTCCCTACCCCTTCAATGGGGTCGGAAGGCATTACTACCCCCGGTATAATCGTCCCTCCTGTGGCATTGGCTATGGCCTCAAGGCTTAAGCGCATCCCAAAAGCTCCCGAATGGTTTGCTGATCACTGAACGAATATTTAACGTCACCAATCTGTTGTGTGCTCTCATGGCCCTTGCCAGCCACGAGCAATGCATCCCCGGGGCGCACTAAAGACAGTGCCTTATATATGGCCTGCCTCCTGTCTGCCTCCACAATAACCTCACGGGCTAGAGTAAGCCCGGGCATAACATCATGGATAATGGCCTCTGGATCTTCATGCCTGGGATTATCAGAAGTAAGCACGGCCACATCAGATAGCTGTGCAACGGCTTCACCCATACGTGGCCGTTTGGTGCGATCCCGGTCGCCCCCGCAGCCAAATACAGTAACGATCCTTCCAAAACCAGCATTGCGTAACGCCGTAAGAACATTCACAAGTGCGTCTGGGGTATGGGCATAATCCACAAAAATATTCAGGTGTTGTGGTTGAGGATGCGTTCAAGCCGACCGGGAACTCCACAAAAAGTTTCAAAACATGTAAAATCTTTTGGATTGAGGCCCATCCCTATGGCAATGGCCTGTACGCCCAAAAGATTTTCGGCATTAAAATTACCAATCAGAGGAGAGGCCAGCTCCCATTCTCTCCCTTCAAAGCAGACGTGCAGCAGCAACCCTGCTGTATTGTCTGCAATAACTCGGCCGCGCATATATCGGGGCATTCCCTCTGGTTGTGGGCCTAGGCCAAAGCCAATGGCCTCTGGAACAATCCGGGCCAATCTACGTCCCCACTCTCCGTCCGTACCCACGGCCATAATCCGATCTGAAAAAATTTTTCCCTGATCATCAATAAACAAACGAAGTTTAGCCTTAAAATACGTTTCCATATCACCATGATAATCAAGGTGATCTTGAGTAAGGTTTGTAAAAACAGCACCACTGAAATCAATTCCAGCCACGCGCTGCTGATCCAGCGCGTGGGAAGAAACTTCCATAAAAGCAGCGTTCACACCTGCTTCCCGCATGGCAGCCAGTGCGGCATGAATATCTAAACAATCCGGCGTGGTCATCGGGGCATCTTGGCAATACCCAGGCCAACGATACGAAACTGTCCCCAATACGCCTGTCTTGTACCCAGCCGAAGCAAACAGGTGATCCAAAAGATAGGTGGTAGTGGTTTTACCATTGGTACCGGTAACACCAACTACAGGAAAGCCGATTTTTCCAGTTCCATAACGGGCACGTGCCAGTAGTCCTAAAGCCTGTGCCGGATCGGCACAATCCACTATTTCTGCAGTGCCGTACTGTTTTACTGCCTCCGGAGAACAAACAATATAGGCAGCCCCTCTGGCCACCGCATCCGCAATAAAAGCTGCGCCGTTGGTTCTGCTCCCCTGCAACGCTACAAAAATGCACCCAAGGGTGGCCTTACGTGAATCAATACACACATTCAGCCTTTCGGCAGCAACTTTAGCTTCCAGCAGAGATAATGGATACATATTCATTCCTCCTTCTCCAAAGAAAGCCAGAGGACACTTTTTCTGGGGGTATCATCTTTTGACCAACGTACTCCCGCTTCAGGTTCCTGCCGTACAACATTCGGACCATCCCCTTTTATGATCGGAACAAGCCCCTGTCGTGCATACATTTCCACTGCCCTGCGTACAGACTTGCCAACCACATCGGGTACAACCCCCTGAGTCTTCGCTGTATTCACCTGCCTGACAGGAATAAGCCCCCGTCGATATTCACCGGTGAAATTTTCTTCCTGTTTTTGCTGATTGCGGCGCCTGGCCCGTTGTTCAGCCCTGGCGCGGGCCTTGGCCTGGGCTGGGGTTAAGGCTCCAGGGTCCGGAAGTTGCCCCTCGTAGGCCATTAGCCGGGTTGCAACTTCTCGGAATACTGGTGCTCCAATCACCCCGCCATATTTGGTTTTTTCGGGTTCATCAATAAAAATCACCACAAGATATGCTGGGTTATCCGCTGGTATCAGCCCCACAAAAGAACCGGTTCGCCCTTGGCCGTAACCGCCCCCTTTACGGTTGGCTTTCTGAGCAGTTCCAGTTTTTCCGGCCACGGCAAGCCCGGGTATTGCTGCACGCTTCCCTGTTCCGGAATTGACCACATCTTCCATCATCCGCAAAAGTTCCCGCGTTGTCCCGCTGGAAAATATTCTCTGCTCTCCGCCATCCACAGCAGTACTGTCATCTAGTAAAAGCTTTAACGGCCGATATAGACCGCTGTTACCAATAACCAGATAGGCCTGAGCCATCTGCGCTACCGTTACGGACACACTTTGCCCAAAGGAAGAGGAAATCAGGTCAGCCTCGCTCCAATCACGGGGGCGACGCAAAATGCCGCGGCTTTCCGCAATATGTAGTCCCGTGGGTTCTCCAAAGCCCAGGCGGGCAAGGTAGCGGTGGTAACGCACTGCCCCCAGTTCCAAACCTATTTTTCCACAACCTATGTTACTGGAATAACTAAGAATTTGTGAAACAGTTAAATACTTACGCGGGCTTCCATCATCACGTATCGTGATATAGCGGGAATGCCAGAGCCCATTTTCACAATCAAACACGGTGTTCTTGTTCACCACTCCTTCCTGCAAAGCCGAAGCAACCAGAAAAGGTTTGAATGTAGAGCCTGGTTCCAAGGCATCAAGGGCCAGTCTATTGCGATACTGGCCTGGAGAATAGTCGCGATAGGAATTAGGATTGAAAAACGGATATTGAGCCCATGCCAAAATCTCACCCGTTTTCACATCCACAACCATAACGCCGCCCCATTTGGCCTGCTCCCGTTCCACAACAGCGGCGATTTCTTCTTCCGCAATGGATTGAACCTGCAAATCAAGCGTCAGTCGGATATCGGTACCACCGGGCATAACATCATCGCCATCAACATAAAAACGTCTTCCAAAGGCATCCCGCTGTACAATCTGGCGTGTGGCCAGCCCGGTAAGCTGCCCATCAAAAGAGCGTTCGATGCCCTCAAGTCCCTTGCCATCCACCCCTACAAAGCCCAAAAGTTGTCCGGCAGTCTGCCGGTAGGGGTATACACGCTCATATTCCCGTGTCAGCTCAATGCCGGAAATATTGGCTGAACGAATTTTTTCGGCAGTTGCATCATCTACCCGCCGGGCAATCCAAACAAAACTGCGCTTCTTTTCCAAAAGTTGCCTGATCTGCTCGGCTGGACGATCCAATATTTGTGCCAGGACTGTCGCGACTTCGCCAGGGTCATTAACCAAATTCGGATTGGCATATACAGAACGGCATTCCACGCTACGGGCCAGTGTATGCCCATTACGGTCAAGAATTTTTCCCCTGGAAGCGGCTACTGTTTCAGCCAACATATGTTGCCTGCGTGCTTTTTCCGCCAGAAAAGGCCCTTCCCACAGTTGTATATATCCAGCACGCACCCACAAAACACTCCAAACCAGGCAGAAGATCCCCGCGATAAAGTAAAAACGACACCGTTCCCAGTCCACGGAAGCAGCTCGCGGACGAAGCCCCCCCTCGGAATGTCTCCGGGTAAGGGCGGAAAAATTACGGCGGGGGCTCCGCCAACGTTGCGCACCAGAATATGCCATTACGTTCCCGTATATTGCATCAACGCAATCCACTGCGGGTTTGTTCGGTTCCAAATGAAAATAGTTGTTTCTTTTCTGCCGTTACATCGATCATACGTCGAATTTGACCTGCTTTGGCTTCTCCCATGCCCAGTTTTGCTGCCTTTTCACGCAGTATTTGCGGGGCGAGTAACCTGTCCCGTTCAATCTCCAACTTACTCCTTAATACCCGATGTTCCTCAACAGAACCCCGCAGCTGGCGAATAGCATAAGCTTTATCTGTACGTTCAATACTCAACCACACCAGCACAAGGCCAAGAAGCAGACTAAACAATACCGATAAAATCAGAGCGAAAAGCCAACTGCTCTGCGACATAGAAGTCATTCTACTTCTCCACGTGCCTGCCGCCTAGCCAGCCTGGCCGCACGCCTAAACTCATACTTGCGCCTGGCTGGATCTTCATACGCAAAAATCATCTTGGTATCCTGCGGTGGTAATTTTTCTGCCACACGCAGCCTAGCGCTGCTGGAACGGGGGTTGAACATCACTTCACGCTTACTTGGAAAAATTGGTTTTGGGGTCACAATACGCACTTCTGCCGTATGCCCGCACACGCATACTGGAACATGCTTAGGGCATATACATCCTTTGGCCCACATACGCATCCGCTGCTTAACTATTCTGTCTTCCAAAGAATGAAAACTAATAACAGCTATTCGCCCGCCATAGTTCAGGCGAGGCAAAATACCATCCATAAACCGCTCCAGCTCTCCAATTTCATCATTCACAGCAATACGTAGAGCCTGAAAAGTACGCGTTGCTGGATGATTACGTGCCTTTGTCCGCCAGACTGGCGGGTAGGCCTGTGCCACCACCTGGGCAAGCTCACGGGTGGTTTCAATAGGTTTACGTGAACGAGCGTCCACAATAGCCCGTGCAATTCGGCCTGCCAGAGGTTCTTCCCCATACCGTTCAAGAATAGATTTTAATTCCTCCACTCTGCCCCGATTGACCAAATGACTTACCGGAGTCTCACCAGAATTCTGATCCATACGCATATCCAGCGGCCCATCGGAATGAAAGCTGAAACCGCGATCAGCAGAATCAATCTGCAAGGATGACACACCTATATCAAGTAATGCCCCATCAATTTTATCCCAAGCAAGGCTGTCCAGCATTTCTGCAAAACGGCTGTAACGGGTGTGGAACAGGTGCACACGATCCCCAAATTCTGCTAACCGGGATTGTGCCAGTTCCAGGGCCTGCATATCTCTGTCCAGTCCACACAAAAAAGCGTTCCCGTCAATCCGCTCAAGCAGGGCATGAGCATGCCCGCCCATACCCACGGTACCATCAAGATAGCGCCCACCTGCCCGAGGACACAGGGCATCGATCGTTTCCTGCAGCAAAACCGGAATATGAATGGCTTCCGGAGAAAGTGTGGAACATGCCGCTTTCATGGATTAACGGTGCTCCATTACCGTCAAAACGCAAAATCAATACCGCTGTCAGCCAGTTCATCAGCCACGTCATCAAAATTCTGTGTCAGCAGAGCCTTAAATTTGGCCTGATCCCAAATTTCAAACTTATCGATCTGCCCAAGCACAACAACCTCACGGGCAAGCCCTGCATACTCCATATGCGCACGGGAAAGACGAATCCGTCCATGCGGATCTAAAACCTGAATTTCAGCGCCGCCAAGCACAAGCCGCCTGAAATCCCGTATTTTTCGTGAACTGTTTTTCAACTGGGAAAATTTCTTCTCAAGTTCTCCCCAAAGCAATTCAGGATACCCCACAAGGCAGCCATCGTACGTTGTCAAAACAAACTTCCCAGCGCACGAAAGAAGATTGTCCCGAAACTCGGTTGGGAGCAGGAGACGGCCTTTTGGATCAAGGCTTCTGTAGGACTGTCCACGGAACTGCATAAATTCCCAACGCCTGCTAAAACTTACCCACTTTTTACCACTTTTTTCCACTTCTCTTCTATTCCAGAAAGCTTGTCAAGTGGATGAAGCTGTTACAGGCACAATTATATTCTGTAATCCTCATTTTTCAGTGTCTAGTTCCCTGTCTGCCCGGAAAGGCTTACCTGATATCGGCATATCTAACCCACATATAACGTCAGTTTTTCAACTGGAAACATATGTAGAAAAAGCGCACTCTGTTTGCTCTTTACGAATGCGCCTGTATTTTTTATCACCACACAAAGGCAGCGTACCCTGAAGAGCAACTTTACAGGAACAGACCAATGGCATTCACAACGTTCGAAAATGTTCTGGAACATTTGAACAGTCTGGGACTTTTTCATATGGATTTTGCGCTTGATCGTATGCAGGCAGGCCTTGAGGCGCTTGGCCTGGCGACTGAACTTCCCTATGTTGTCGTCCAAACAGTGGGCACAAATGGCAAAGGGTCTACTTCTACCTTTCTGGCTTCACTGGGCCGTGCCCATGGACTTACTGTCGGACTGTATACATCGCCGCACTTTATCACCCCACTTGAAAGAATCCGAATCAACGGTAAAATACTGGCACCTGAATTCTGGCCTGAACTGGCAAACAGAGTTATTCAGGCAGCCCCCACACTGACATATTTTGAATTTTTGACGGCGTTAAGCCTTCTGGCCTTTCAAAATGCAGGGGTGGACATTGCAATCATGGAGGCAGGCCTTGGAGGGCATTATGACGCCACCACAGCCATACCGGCACAGGGCGTATGCTTTGTCCCCATTGAGCTTGACCATCAGCAAATTCTTGGCCCTACCATTAGCGCTATTGCCAGAGACAAAGCACAGGCCATGCGCTCGGGCAGACCTGCCTGGACAGCCCCCCAGCCTCCGGAAGTACTGGCTGTGTTGCGTGAAACAGCCCGGCAGAAAAACGTCTCCCTGCACGAAACAGCAGGCATGCCACTCCCCAATTTTCCCCTTGGGCTCAATGGCTGCCATCAGCGCAGTAATGCCAGAACGGCCCTCGCCGTTTGGGTTGACCTTGCCGCACATTTCAACTGGCCTGTGCAGACAAAATCCATTGCCGAGGGTCTGCGCAACGCCCATCTGGCCGGGAGATTCCATGTGCTGAACAGCCTGGACAAATTACCACCCCTAATTTTGGATGGAGCACACAACCCGCATGGACTACGCGCGTTGGCAGAAGCACTGCATGAGGCAGATATCTGCCCCGCCGCAGTCATTTTTTCCTGCCTTGAAGATAAAGCCATATCCGATATGCTCCCTCTACTTGCACGCATAGCCGGCAACGCGCCACTCTTACTCACAACGATCCAGAATAATGAACGGGCCATTAGTGTGGAACGGTTGACCAGTCATATGACAAGGATGCACTCCAGGCCAGTGCAAACAATGCCGAGGCTTGATATTGCCCTCGAAGCACTCCCAGGACTTATACGCGCAGCATCGCGGGAACATCCGGTTCTTATCTGCGGATCGTTGTACCTGCTTGGAGAATTTTTTACACTGCACCCGGCAGCACTGGAAATGTTTGATGAACCTCCGATGCATACAGATACGCGCCTTCCGCGCAAAGGAGAGTGTTGATGCAAAACCTGTTTCAAGCCCTGCCTTCTGTTGATGCCTGCCTAAACTGCCTTGAACAGACAGCTCCTGAACTGTATACGGTAACGCCCCGATCCCTTCTGCGCGATCTAGTCAACCTTTTTCTAGATACACGACGGGCAGATATTCGAATGGGTGGCATCACCTCGTCTGAAGCGCTGCATATTGAAAGGCTTCTTCCCGCGCTCACTGCCTTTGTAACGCATCATGCTGCACCCAAATTTCGCCGTGTCCTTAACGGTACAGGTGTTATAATCCATACCAACATGGGTCGTTCCGTACTGGCCCGCGAAGCTGTGGAAGCCATTGTTCGTACATGCAGC
>CAYRKU010000024.1:0-16382 GCA_964425055.1 uncultured Lawsonia sp.
CAGCCAACACCACCCTTTACTGTACGGATGCGTAGCAGCTCAAGAATAACATCTTTGGCGGAAGCCCAGCCTGTGAGAGCGCCCGTAAGAAATACCCGCACAATTTTGGGCATGGGGATAGTATAGGGCTGCCCGGCCATAGCCAGGGCAACGGAAAGACCACCCGCACCCATGGCGAGGGAGGCGAGACCACCGGCAGTAGGCGTATGACTGTCTGACCCGACAAGGGTTGCCCCGGGCCGGGCAAAATTTTCCAGATGCAACTGATGGCATATCCCCGTACCAGCCGGGGAAAACACCCCGCCAAACCGGGCCGCGGCGGTACGCAGAAAACGATGATCGTCCGGGTTACGGAAGTCCATCTGCATTGTATTGTGGTCAACATAGCTTACGGACACATCCGTTCTGACATGAGGGATACCAAGTGCCTCAAACTGCAGCCAGGCCAGTGTGCCGGTAGCATCCTGGGTAAGCGTCTGGTCAATATGCAAGCCTATTTCAGCACCGGGGGTCATGGTGCCGGAAACAAGGTGACTGGAAATGATTTTCTGCGCAAGGTTCATAGTGCCCTCCAGGCAGAATGGAATATACCGACAGAGCGGCGTAATTGAAACAGAAATGAAAGTTTACCCGCATGCGGGGCGCAACGCAAGCCAATATCGGCACTGCTGAACGAATAAGGGACAGTCAGGAACATCAGATTCACGGTCGGAAGCTGCAAACAAAAACCGCGCTGCGCCATTTCACGCCGTATTCATCGCGCCATGCTTTCGCTGCAACCCGTCTTTCCGCCGGAGTTCCCCCGCAACAGCGGCAAAGCTGACGAATGTCTGGCGGCAGGCCTCTGCCCGTTATCAATATGCCATAAACAAGTAGAAACGCCGCACGCTGAGGCCCTGCCCCCCCCCGACCGCCAATATCTACGTATATGTGACAAAAAAAACGGGATACACCATTTTAATGTAACCCGTTGATATTATGGCGCGCCCGTCGCGATTCGAACGCGAGGCCTTTAGCTCCGGAGGCTAACGCTCTATCCAGCTGAGCTACGGGCGCGTACCCCGTGCCTGAGCAGGGAACACAAATACTTCTTGTATTGAGCAGTGTCAAGATCTATGTTAAAGGGCAGACGGAGTAAAATCTGTAGGAGAATCGGGCATGAACGCAACGCTTACCTGGTATGGTCATTCCAATTTTCTGCTTTCGGCTGATGGTGTTTCCGTCCTGATCGATCCTTTTTTTACACATAACCCCACCTGCCCTGTAAGCTGGAGGGATGTGCGCCCGGACGTAGTGCTGGTAACACATGATCATGCTGACCATGTGGGCGACGCCGTGGCCATATGCAGGCAGACAGGTGCCGTTTGCGGCTGTGTGGTGGGTACTGCGGAAAAGCTTATCCAGGCAGGCGTCCCGGCAGAACAGATCCCCGGCGGTATCGGGTTCAACATCGGGGGATCCGTCTCAATAAAAAATATCCGTGTAACCATGACTCAGGCTTTTCATTCCTCTGATTCCGGCGCCCCCACAGGGTTTGTCATCACCATGCCCAATGGCTTTACCTGCTATCATGCAGGAGATACAGGTATTTTTTCCAGCATGGGGCTGTTAGGGCTGCTGTACCCCCTGGATGTGGCACTTTTACCCATTGGCGGCTTCTTTACCATGGATGCGGAACAGGCCGCCCACGCGGCACGACTGCTGAACCCCAAAACCGTGGTGCCCATGCATTGGGGTACCTTCCCAGTGCTTGCCCAGAACACGGATGCTTTTGCAGCCAGATTACAGCGGGAGGCGCCACAAACCCGCCTTGCCGTGATGCGCCCCGGCCAGACCATAGAATTGTGACGCGGAGATAACATGCCCCTGATTGAACACGCCGAACGTGTGCAGCGCGCTGTGGAATACCTGTGTGAGAAACGGCGGGAGCGCCCCAAAGCCGCGCTGGAAAACCTTATTGACAATGCGTGTATGCGTTTTGATCTTTCCCCATTGGACACGCGGCAGCTTATCGCTCTGTTTACACAGACAGAAACTGACCATACTTCCTCCAGATGACTATGCCTTCTCTCCTGCAACGACATATTTTCAAAGAAACAGCTAACCTGTTTGTTCTTGCGGCGGGCGTATTGCTTACGCTGGTTCTTATCAGCCGCGCCGTGCAAATGCGCGAGCTGTTCCTTGGCCTGGATATGGAGTTGCTGGATATGGCGCTGCTGTTTGCGTACATGACGCCCCTGTTCCTGATGCTGGTTATCCCGATTGCCTGTATGCTAAGTGTTTTTTTAACATTTTTGCGCATGAGTACGGACCGGGAGCTTGTGGCACTGCGTGCCGGCGGCATAAATATGTATCAGATGCTGCCAGCCCCTTTGCTGTTCAGCTTTTTGTGCATGCTGCTCACTTTATGGGTTTCGCTGCACTGGGTTGCCTGGGGCATGGGGCATTTTCGCAGCACGATTATGGAAATTGCCAACACACGTGCCCGCGTGGTGGTGCAGCCGGGTGTTTTCAACAACGATTTCCCCAAACTGGTACTGTTCGCCCGCCAGGTAAACCCCGGGTCAGGCAATATGGCCCAAGTATTTGTTGATGACCAGTCCCACCCGGAACGGCATATGATTATTCTTGCTCCGGATGGACGGATTGATACAGATGATGAACGCGCAGAGCTGATATTCCGACTGCATGACGGCACTATCTACACTACAGATAAGCAGGGAACTTCCGTGTTGGGTTTTGACCAGTATCTTGTCCGCCTGCCGCTGAATTCTCTGTTCAACAGTCTTGACATGGGGGAAGTACGGCCGCGGGAAATGTCCTGGAGCAAGCTGCGCAGTATCTCCCGCGCAGAAGCTCTCAAACGTGATGTTAACTACGCCAACAAAATAGCAGTGGAATTACATAAACGCTGGGCCTACCCTATGGCCTGCCTGGCCTTGACTGTTTTTGTACTTCCACTGGCGGCCGCCTTTGAAGGAATGCACCGGCAAACGGGCATGATATTAGCCCTGTGCATGTTTTTTGTCTATTACAGCCTGATGTCGCTGGGTTTCAGCACCGGAGAAGCGGGCACCATTCCTCCGGCTATAGGGTTATGGGTACCCAATATTCTCTTTTTACTCTTGGGTGTTTACGGTATGCACCTGACAGTGCTGGAGCGCGCACCGCGCGTCATGAACCTGGTTCACAACCTAAAGTTCAAACAATTTAAAAGGCTGAAGGCATGAGCCTGCTTTTCCGCTATCTGGTCAGAAACAACGCCTACATCTTGCTGCCCACCCTCGGGGTAGGGGTGGGGCTATATGTTTTGACCGATCTGTTTGAACGCCTGGATAATTTTATTGAGGCAGACCTGCCCGTCTCGATGATCGCCACCTATTTTGTGGTCAAGATCCCCCTGATCATCTCACAGATTCTGCCTGTAATTTTTCTGCTGTCTGCAGTAATTCAACTCTGCATCATGGCCCGCAACCGGGAGCTTACCGCCCTGCAAGCAGGAGGAATATCTCTTGGTGTTGTGGCCCGATCTATGATCATCTGTGGTATCTTCTGGGGTTGCGCGCAACTGGGCTTCTCAGAATATCTGGGTGTGAATGGCGAACGGGAGTCGGCCCGTATCTGGCAGGAGGAAGTGCGCAAACGCAACCTTGCAACCGTAGTGCTGAAAAATATCTGGTTTGCAGATGGGGACTGGATTGTCTCGCTTGGAACACTGAACCCGAATTTTACGGGAGCTAACTTTTCCGCATACAAACTGTCTGCCAACGGGCAGTATATTGAAGAAATTATAACTGCCCAAACCTTTTCGGCCAAAAATGCCCACTGGGAAGCCATCAATGCCCAGATACTCGCGCCCGCTACCTACACCAAGAATACTGTCGCCCGGCTTGCCCTTCCACTGCAGCAGGACCCGGCAACATTCCGCCTGACCAATACCGGGACAAAGCCGCAACAGCTTCCCCTGTGGCAACTGGGATCAGCCATTGAGCAGCTGAGCGCTTCCGGGTCAAATGTGGAAAATCTGCGCACTGCCTGGCATGCAAAAATAGCCTATGCCGCTTCCATCCTCATCATGGCCTTTCTGGCTACGGCCATTGTTTCCTGGAAGGACAATATATACATAGCGGTTACTCTGGCTCTGGTAAGCACATTTTTATATTATGCGCTGTATACTCTAGGCACATCTCTTGGGCAGCGGGGAATTATCTCCCCTGTCCTGGCGGCATGGGTGGCCAATATTATCACCATGCTTTGCTCCCTGGCCAGATTGATCCCTGTGGTTATGGAGCGGAAGTAAGCAGAGGAATACAGCCTGCAATATCAATGCCACGTAAAGAAAGAACTGCCTTATGGGCATACATTTCCACCCCGGCACGCCTAGCGCGGTGCCAGGCTTCGGCATAGACAGGGTCGATCATGTCCGCCGGTCCAAAGCAGTGTTCGTCAGGCCGCTGAACGCAGTAAAACATAGCCGCACGTTCTCCACGCGCCACAACGGTGGACAGTGTTTCAAGATGCTTTGCCCCGCGGGCGGAAACCGCATCCGGAAACAGGGCCACATCGTATTCGGCAAGGGTAACGCTTTTGCATTCCACCCACAGGCGCGGCAGACCCGGGCCTTCCAGCAAGGCGTCAAAACGGCTGTCCCCATACTGTTTTTCGCGTGCAAACCGGGTATATCCGGCGGTCCAGGGAAGCAACCCCGCATGGAAGGCTGCTTCCAACAGCCGATTGGGTGCGCGTGTGTTTACGCCAACCCAAAAACCGGCCTCAGTACCTGAATGCTCCAGAATATCCGGGTGTGGACCAACCCAAACCATTTCCAGCGTCCACCGTAATCTACGGGCCGGATTCTGCGCTGGTGACAGAAGAACCGGCATCCCCGGCCGCAGCAGGCCGAGCATGGATCCGGTATTGTTGGTATGAGCTACGGCAGGACGGCCAGCAATAAGCACATGAATAAAAAAACGCTTCTCCCGCCGGACAAAGCGACCAAGCACACAACCTGGCGGAAAAGGCAGCAGCGGATCAGGCATGGGTTACCTTTGGACACATCCATTCACGCAAACAAAATTTGGGAGAAGCGATACCGGCACAGGCCAACGGCAATTTACACAATTGCTCTAACCTGATAATTGACACGGTGTCCAACACTTATGCACTGAGGTATTTTTATGCAGTTCTCCCGTAAAATGTCCAGCATTAAGCCATCGGCTACCCTGGCCATAAACGCCAGGGTACTTGAACTCAAAGCGCAGGGTATCCCCGTTACGAGCCTGGCCGTTGGAGAACCCAACTTTCCCACGCCCGGGCATATCTGCGCCGCTGCTGAACAGGCTATCCGCGATGGATTTACCCGGTATACGGCGGTGCCCGGTATTCCCGAGCTGCGCGAAGCCATTGCCGGCTATTTTCACCGCGTTTATGGCATTAACCCTACGCCGGAATGCACTATTGCCAGTAACGGAGGGAAACAGTCTCTGTACAATTTGTTCCTGGCCTTGCTTAACCCCGGTGACGAAGTGCTTATACCGGCTCCCTTTTGGGTGAGTTACCCCGCCATGGTGACTCTATGCGATGGGGTGCCTGTGTATGTACCGGCATCAGCATCGCAGCAGTTTAAAATCACCGTGGATCAGCTGGAGCAAAAACGGACGGGGGACACCAGAATACTTGTTTTCAACTCGCCCTCCAACCCCACCGGTGCCTGTTACAGCACGGAGGAATGCGCGGCCATTGTGGAATGGGCCATCCGGAACAATATTTTTATTATCTCTGATGAAATTTACGATCAGCTTGTCTACGCTCCGGCAAAGCCGGCCGGGCTGGCCGCATGGTGGGAACGTTTCCCTGAACATATTGCTGTTGTCAACGGCCTGGCCAAAAGCTTTGCCATGACCGGCTGGCGGGTGGGCTACACTCTGGCTGACCCGGCATTGATCAAAATACTTAGCCAAATTACAGGGCAAACCACCGCCAATATCTGTTCAATAGCTCAAAAAGCCGCCGTAGCAGCCCTTAACGGTTCATATGACTGCGTAGATACTATGCGGGAGGCTTTCCACCGCCGCCGCAACATGGCCTGGGCGGAAATCGCCTCATGGGAAAAAGTGATCTGCCCCAAGCCTGACGGCGCTTTCTATCTGTTTGCCGATGTTTCTGCCCTGTATACGGATACATTGCCCGATGCAACAGCAATGTGCACCATGTTGCTGGAAAAAGCAGGGGTAGCCCTTGTACCTGGAGATGCGTTTGGCGACCCGGCCTGCGTGCGCTTTTCCTATGCTGTGGCTGACGATGTGCTTATGGATGCCCTGAGCCGCATCCGCATTGCCTTGTACGGCGCGTAAGATGGAGGATGCATGTACACACTGGAGTGGAAGCATGCCTATGCAGGGCGCCTTAGCAGCACCCCTCTACAGACTGAGACCGCGCTGACTAACTGCGCTGCCAGCCTGGCCGCATTGATAGACGACGGCAGGCTACCCTTTCTCAACCTTCCTTTCCGCCAGGAAATGACATCTGCCATTGACAGACTGCTGCCTAGGCTACATCGGTTTAAACATATGGTAGTGCTTGGGATTGGCGGTTCAGCGTTGGGCACAAAGGCATTGCAGAAAGCTTTCTTTCCGCAGCAGGATCGCTTTGGGCATACAGGGCCGTGGCTGTGGGTGCTGGATAATGTGGATGCTTCCGAAACAGCAGCGATCATGAACGCTCTTGACGCGGAGCAGACGCTGATCGTCCCCATCAGCAAATCCGGTGGAACAATCGAAACCCTGGCCCAGTATTTTGTCCTGAAAGAGTGGATGCGCAAAGCTCTGCCCCAAACGTGGCGTGAACACTTTATCTTTGTGACTGATGCGCGAATGGGTTTTCTACGGGAAGAGGCCACGCGTGAAAACATCCCGGCGCTGACCGTGCCTGATAATCTTGGCGGCCGCTATTCGGTAATTTCAGCCGTGGGCATGCTTCCCGCAGCTTTCATGGGGCTGCCGTGGCGTGAATTCCTTGATGGAATACAGTCTGTATGCACTCCGCTTGGAAATCCCCTCGGTGTGGCAAAAATATTGCCGGAGCATCCAGCCTGGCAGCTGGCGAGCTGGTGCATGCAGCTGTATCGGCACATGTACACTCAGCTGATTTTTTTCATCTATATTCCGGCCTGGGCTTCCTTTGGACAGTGGTTTGGCCAACTTTGGGCCGAAAGCCTTGGCAAAGACGGCAGGGGCACCATGCCGTTACCGGCTGTAGGCGTTACAGACCAACATTCCTTGCAGCAAATGTTCCTTGATGGCCCTAAAGACAAAGGCTGCATTCAGCTATACTGCACTGAAGCGGCACAGAATATTCGCTTCCCTCAAGCAATACCTGAAAACTGGAGCTGGCTGGCGGGCAAACCTTTTACTGAACTGCTGCAGGCTGAAACTATTGGGGCGGCTGCAGCGCTGGCCCATCATAAGGTACCCCTTGTACGCCTTGGCATACCTCATGCGGACATGCGTACTGCAGGTGAAGTTATGGGGCTGCTAATGGTAACTACGGTCCTTACCGGAATGCTTCTGAATATCAACCCGTTGGACCAGCCGGCAGTAGAACTGGGAAAACGCCTGGCCTATACTCTGCTTGGGTCGCAGAATTATCCGGATGAAGCCGCTATTCTGGCTGAATTTTCCGGCCGGCAAGCGTGACTATCAATTACCGCAGGAGGAAAGGTGCGTGGCAGATACAGTATCTCCCAATCATGAACGGCTTCCCTTTGGCCTGACGCGTTTCCTCTCCTGGGTATCACTTGTACTGATTCTCGTATCCAGCATCTCCCTGGCCTTTTTTATCAGCAATTCAGCCAGGAAAACTCTGCTCCAGCGCCAGCAGCAATACGCGCTTTTGATTGCCAACAATCTGAACCAACAGATATTTCGCCGCTTCACCATGCCAACGTTTTTAACTTTTGGCCGCATTGCCCTACGCCAGGCCATACAGTACCAGCAGCTGGATGATGTGGTACAATCTACCATTCCGGGTTTGTACCTTGAATCGTTGCGAATTTATGGCGCAGACCAGGCTGTGAACTATTCGCTTGATCAAACTGAGCTTGGCCGAACTGACCTTACACCCGATTCGGTGAGCGAGGTCATGCACTCTTCCGTTCCTCATTTCGAAACATTGTCCAGCATTGATTTGCTTTCAGCCATGTTTCGACTGGAGCTTACGCCGCGCAGTTTTTCCTTACGGACGCTGTTCCCGCTGACTGTTGATCTGGGTATCAGCAGTCAGTCTGATCATCAGGAATCGCTGGTAACCGGAGTTTTAGAAATAACTCAGGATGTAACGGAAGATTACGCCACCATTGTGCGCTTTCAATGGCTGCTTTTGGGCACCTGCCTGGGCTCGTCAACCATTTTATTTGCTTTGCTGCAGTTTTTCATCCTTAAGGCTGAACGCATGCTTATGGAGCGAATGCTCCGCACCCGCAAACTTGAAGCTGAGCTGCACCAAAATGAAAAACTGGCCAGTATGGGCAGGGTCATCGCCAGTATCGCTCATGAAATACGCAACCCACTTGGCATTATCCGCTCCAGTGCAGAACTGCTTTTGCGGCGAATGGATACGGGCAGCAGTGCTGCCGCTCTTCCCCCTGCCGAAAAGGCAGACCGAAGAATCCTTTCCGCTATTTACGATGAGTCATGCCGCCTGAGCAGAATTGTAACCGATTTTCTCGATTATGCCCGACCGCGTACCCCACGGCAAAATCTTGTGGATGTCAACGCGCTGCTTTCACAGGTTTTGGGCTTTCTTGAAGATGAAATGAGCCGTTGCGGTGTGGAATATATACGCCATACCCCGCAGAATCTGTACGTGCGCGGCGATAAAGATCTACTGTATCGGGCTTTTTACAATATTATCATGAACGCCTGCCAGGCCATTGGCCAGGATGGCATTATCCGCATCCGCGGACAAATACTCCCCAAAGGATATATTGAACTCAGCTTTCATGACAGTGGACCGGGCTTCCCCCCCGAGGCACTGCCACGGCTGCTTGATCCATTCTTTACTACCAAAGATAACGGCACTGGGCTGGGATTACCCATTGTTGATACCGTTATCACTTCCCACGGGGGGCGGCTTGAACTCATTAACCCTGAAAGTGGCGGAGCGCAGGTATCCATTTTCCTTCCAGTTGCCAAGGAAGAAGATCTGGGTAATATTTCTACTGCAGACAATTTTTCAGCAAACACCACTGCACGGTAAGATTTCCTAAAATCATACGAATTCAGCCCCCTGTAAAGGAACTGTTCATGAGTGACAAAGTGCACCTCCTGTTGATTGATGATGAAAAAAACTATCTGCTGGTCCTCGAAACCCTGCTCACTGAAGCAGGATATGCGGTCACGGCATTAAGTGATCCGGAAACAGCTTTGGCCTTTCTTGAAGAATCTGAAGTTGATATTGTTATTACCGACATGAAAATGCCCCGAATTTCGGGGCGTGAAGTTCTGGAACGTGTCAAACAAAACTGGCCGCACATCCCTGTGCTGATCATGACAGCGTTTGGCTCTATTGAAAGCGCGGTAGAGGCTATGCGGTACGGCGCGTTCAATTATATCACGAAACCTTTCTCCAACGATGAACTGCTGCTGACCATCCAGAATGCCTCCGAGCTTGCCCGAGCCCACCAGCAGTACCGCCTGTTGCGGGAAAGCCTTGCCGATCGCTATGGAAAGCATCAGATCATCGGCCGCAGCCGCGCCATGCGCGATATGATGGCGCTGGTAGACAGAGCAGGCCCAAGCCGAGCCACTGTGCTTATTACCGGGGAATCCGGAACCGGTAAAGAGCTGGTAGCCCGCGCCATTCATTTTTCCTCCCCGCGTAAGCAGGAGCCATTTATTTCTGTTAACTGTATGGCGCTCAACCCCGGTGTGCTGGAAAGTGAACTTTTTGGGCATGAAAAAGGCTCCTTTACCGGCGCTGTGGCCATGCGCCGCGGTCGCTTTGAACAGGCCAACGGAGGCACGCTCTTTCTGGATGAAGTGGGTGAACTGACCCCAGATCTGCAGGTAAAACTGCTGCGGGTGCTCCAAGAACGACGTTTTGAACGGGTAGGCGGCAGCGAAGAAATAGAAGTAGATATTCGCATTGTGGCCGCTACTAACCGCGACCTGATGCCCATGGTCCAGTCGGGTACTTTTCGTGAGGACCTGTATTATCGGCTTAACGTGGTTCATATTCCCATTCCTCCCCTGCGCGAACGTCGGGAAGATATCCCCCTGCTGGTCGCGCATTTTGCGGAAAAAGCAGCCCGGGAAAATAATGTGGAACTAAAAACTTTCTCCACTGACGCTCTGAACCATCTTTCCGGTTATGAATGGCCCGGTAATATCCGCCAGCTACAAAATGTCGTGGAGCGATGCCTTGTTCTTGTACAGGGCAGTGTGATCAGGCTGGACGATCTTCCGGCGGAAATTCGGGATGAAGAGGCTCAGTTTAAAAGCGCTGTAGATCTTTTGCCGGTGCAGCTGGACCTGGCCGATACTCTGGAACGTATTGAAGCCGCCCTGATCAGACGTGCGCTTGCCCGTACTGATTTTGTTCAGGCCAAGGCAGCGGAACTTTTGGGTATTTCCAAAAGCCTTATGCAGTATAAATTGAAAAAATATAGCATCACAGGGCATTAACAGAAAAAATATTACAACTGGGCAGGCAATCCTTCAGATCGGAATACTCCATGTTATGATGTATACGGATTACATATTCTCCAGGACGTTCATGCCCTCCGGGAAAATCAGCCGTTCTCCTGTGTTGCATGCACTGGCATAGGCAATGGCTGCATGCAGCAGCACACATCTGAAAAAAGAATGCGCACCCTGCGCCAGATCCCGGCCAGAGAGGCTGCACTTCGCGTGCTGGACCGATGCGGTGTTGCAGCCCCTGTTCAGGCCCTTTTGCATGCACAGCTAAGCAGTACTGCTTTTTCACGTCAGGAATCCGCCCTGACCACTGAGCTGGTATACGGCTATCTGCGCTATGAACTGCAGCTGAGCTGGATTTTGGGCTGCGTATTGCCGAAGCAGGAAAAACTGCCTCAAAGTATGCGGCTTATCCTTGGTATGGCTGCCTACGAACTGTTTTATCTGGACAGGGTACCCGCTCATGCCAGTGTGAGCGCTGCTGTGGACGCCGTCCGGGCACGGTATGGGCACGGGCTTTCCAGAGTGGCCAATGGCGCGCTGCGTGCACTTATCCGCCTGAATGAACGCGAAAATGTGCTTGCACCCGCCTTTTATGCGCAGCGGATTCACGACCCGCTGGACCGCCTGGCCATTCAATACAGTCTTCCCCGTTGGATATTGGAGCTATGGGTACACGCCTATGGCCTAGACAGGGCTGCGGCATGTACACAGGCAGCAGCCCGTGTGCCCTGGCCATGCGTCCGCGTCAATACTGCATATTCTGAATGGCAAACACTCCGGATGAAGCTTGCTGATCTCGGTGAAGCCTTTGCCATATCTGGCGTGCGCTTTGCTCCAGGCAATCTGCCGGAATGTGTGCCTGTCTCTCTTGCACGGGGGCAGCTTTCCCTGCAGGGCGGGGGGAGCCAGCTTCTTCTGCACGCCCTTCGCGCAGCGCAGTGGAAAGGCCCCGTCTGGGACGCCTGCGCCGGACACGGCGGTAAAACATTGGCGCTGATAGAACTGGGCCTGCCTGTCATGGCTGCCAGCGACACTTTCCTGCCACGTCTGCGGGATTTACGGGCTGAGGCACAACGGCTGCATCTTACCAGCCCGCCATTGCTATGTGCGTCGGCCGCCGCGCCAGCCATCATCGGGAGGCCACAGACCATTTTACTGGATGTACCCTGCAGCGGCCTTGGCACATTGGCCCGCCACCCTGATTTGAAAAAATTACGCGTACCTGATCAACTGGCGGGGCTTATTCGACTTCAGCGGGCAATGCTCGACGCAGCCTGGACACTTCTGCCCACTGGCGGAAAAATAGCCTATGTAACCTGCACCGTAAACCCGGACGAAAACGAAACCCAGATTACGCATTTTCTGCAGCGAAATGCTGATGCTGACATTGAACAACAATGGAGTAACGCTCCGGACAATTTTGGAACAGACATCATGTTTGGAGCGATTATATGCAAGCGTTATACCCAGCGGCTGAGCAAAGGCCTGGGCAATCGATCGAGCGCGTCAATCAGTGCATCCGGTGACGACACAGCAGCGCCAACCTGGGCCACCACCAATCCAGCGGCGTAATTGGCAAGAATGCAGGCTTCAGGAAGATCCATACCTGCGGCCAGGCCAAGGCCAAGGGTAGCGATGACTGTATCCCCCGCTCCGGTTACATCAAAGACGTTTTGCGCCATTGTCGGCACGTGCCAAACCTCTTTGGCGCTACGGAACAGAACCATCCCTTTTGCGCCAAGCGTGGTAAGCAGGTGCCGACAGCCTGTCTGGCCCAGGATAGCCCTGCCGGCAGCGATGATCTCTTCCCGAGTGCGTGCAGGCATCCCGGCGCATTCTCCGGTTTCTTTGGCATTGGGTGTCAGGATAAAGGCATCTGTATACAGATGTATATTACTCGGCTTAGGATCCACCAGAAGATATACCGGCCGGGATTCTGCAATAAAAAGTTCGCGCAGTTTCCGCATAAATGCAGCGGACACCAGGCCTTTATTATAATCAGAAAGAATCACCACATCATGACAATGTAATTCTGGTGTCAATACTGAAAAGAGCGCGTCAAGGTCCTGTATGTCCAGTGGCGTCGCATTTTCCTGATCCAGACGCAACATTTGCTGACCCCGGGCCATCACACGGGTTTTTATGCTTGTGATCCTCTCGGGCAATGTGAGCAAGGCTGAACGAATACCTGCATTATCCAATAGTTGCCGTACGTTGCCCGCAGCGGCATCATCACCGACAGCCCCCACCAAAGTAGCCATGCCGCCAAGCGCGGCGATATTACGGGCCACGTTTCCCGCGCCGCCAAGAAGTCGCTGTTCACTTGCCACGTGCACTACGGGTACGGGTGCCTCTGGAGAAATCCGGTTGACATTTCCCATAATATAGGCATCCAGTATCACGTCGCCCACTACAAGCACCCGCTTACCAGCCAGCTGTCTGACGCTTGCGGCATCTGGAAAACTGCCGACAGTTATCATTTTTCCTCCCTGGAACTGTTTCGGATATATCCAGGGCATGCATCTGGCTCAAGGCCGAGGCGCTGTAACAACCAGTTAAGTTGCTCAGCTGATTCATATGGCAAAGTGATCCGGCCCATGCGCTCGCTGCCGGCAATAGTCGCTTTTGGCGCCACTGAAGCCCGCAACTGAAGGATTGCCCATCGGATTGATTCCGGCTTTGCTCTGCGGCCTTTTTCCCGGGCAGATCCGGAACGTAGGGCAACAGGCAACGTGCCATGTTTACGCCAATAAACCACCGCAGCTTCCGCATCACGCACGGAAAGATGATTGTCAATTATGGCCTGGAACAGCGCCTCCTGCAGAGAATCCGGTAATGCCAACACAGCCCGGGCGTGGCCAGGTGTGAATACCGTATCCTGCAGCGCATCCCGCATGGCTTCTGGAAGTTGCAGCAGGCGTAGAGCATTGGCAACGGCAGATCGGCTTTTGCCCAGTTTTTGGGCCAGTACCTCCTGACTGATGGCCAGCCTTTCTTTCAAACTGTACATGGCCTGCGCTTCTTCCAAAGGATTCAGGTCTTCCCGCTGCAAATTTTCAATCAGCGCAACTGTCAACGCATCTTCGTCATCCATTTCCCGTACGCATACGGGAACTTCAGTAAGTCCGGCCCGCTGAGCAGCGCGCCACCGGCGTTCACCGGCTACAATTTCATAAATCGTGGTTGTTTCTGTATGGCAGGGGCGAACTAAAATGGGTTGAATAACCCCCTGACTGCGGATGGACGCCGCAAGTTCATCCAAAGCTCCCTCATCAAAATTCCGCCGCGGCTGCCCCTGCCCGGGGGTAAGTGCAGCAATGGGTAAGGAGGTTGGCTTTGACCAATCCCCTGCTGCTGTTCCAACAGGTGTATTTGCCCTTTCCCCCATATTAACCGGGACAGAAGGCATATTGCGAAATAGAGCATCAAGCCCCTGCCCCATACCGCGATGCGCTGCACTCATACTAACCTCTCTATAGCATATAAACCCAATATGGGCTTATTTTCGCGCCTGCGGCGCTTTACGCCTGGCCACTTCCTGAGCAAGCTTCAAATACGCGTCAGCACCTTTGGAGCGGATATCGTAATGCAGGATAGATTTTCCATGACTGGGTGCTTCTGAAAGCCGAATATTACGCGGAATAACTGTTTCAAACAGATGTTCCGGGAAACAGCGGCGCACTTCTGTATTTACCTGCCGCGTCAATCGGTTGCGCACATCGTACATGGTCAGGACAACACCCAGCAAATTTAGCTGTGGATTCAGCCTTTTTTTGACCTGCTCATACGTTTGCAGCAATTTGACAATCCCTTCCAGAGCAAAAAACTCGCATTGCAGCGGTACTAAAACCTCGCGTGCGGCGCACAGAGCATTCAGGGTAAGTAAACCCAATGACGGGGGACAGTCCAAAATAATATAAGAAAATCGTTTTTCAAGTGGGGTGAGTATTTCAGAAAGGTAAAATTCGCGCCCGATTTTATCTACCAACTCAAGTTCAGCCGCAACAAGATCTGTCCCCGAGGGCAGCAAAAACAAAAATGGGGAAACCGTAGGCACAATAACATCGCCAGCTATGTCCGGCTGGAAAAAGGCATTGTACAGCGTATGCTCCAAACTTCCCTGCGCAAAGCCAAGCCCACTGGTGGAATTTGCCTGTGGGTCACAATCCACCAAAAGGACGCGCTTTTCCATTATAGCCAGCGATGCCGCAAGATTAATGGCGGTGGTGGTTTTTCCCACGCCACCCTTCTGATTAGCAATGGCAATAATCCGGGCCATGCCTATCCCCCTTTGAATGTTTCACGGGAAACATGTTCATGCGCTGTGCGTTCATTCTTAAATACTATATTACACATCGTCAAGTTTGACATAGTTAAAACATAAAATTCGTTTGACGCAGTACAGAGCATTGCCACGCAAAACGATGCGCAGACCAAGAGAACCTATCCATGGAAGGAAGGGCTACCAGGTAAAATTGCCCCGTACCTGCTGCTTGAAAAACAAGATAAGGGAATCTCTACGCGGGGTTAGTGAGCTTGCTCCACCGGGCAATAAAGGCTGACGTATCTTCTCTGTCCAACTTTCCAAGCTGATGAAAAAATTCTTTTGCTTTAAGCCGCAGATCTTCAGCATTACCCGTATTGGCAATCACTAAATGGCATGCTGCCATTTTTCGATCTTGAGGCCATTGCAGGGCATCCATATTTTGCTTTATCTCTTCCGTCCAGCCGCGTACTTCAAGAAGCCGGCGCTGACGCTCTGCTTCAGTACAGAAAACCCCCACCAAAACGGGTTGTTCCCGTGCGGGGCTATCCAGCGCCGCCTTGGCATAACCGCTTTCAAACCATAATGGGACTTCCGCCACAGCCAGGGGTTGCCCGGCCCTCTCCTGCTCTTCCCAAAAACTTTCAAGAGCATCCCAAACCAGAGGATGAAGCAGCGCGTTCAGCTCCCGCACATCTATATCAGGGGCAGATCCATCCGGTTTGGGCAACAGAGCTGCGCCCAATTTTTTACGATCTACAGGGGCATGTTCGCCTGCAATAAACCGATCCCCATAATAGTGGCGCAATATCTCCCATGCTTCCTGCCCTGGCTCGTAGAGGCGGGTAATGGCTTCATCGGCGCTCCAGACCGGTGCTCCAAGCGCCTGCAACGAATGCAAAAACAGAGATTTTCCACTGCCGGCAGCACCGGTAACAACTATCCGGCGCATTCTTTTATTCAACAGATGGGCAGTCTCCACAAAATCTTCCGGTGGGGGGCAACAAAACGACATATTTTCTCCGGTAAAAGGATGTGTGAACGAAAGCTTCCAGGCATGCAGCATTTGCCGCGGCGCGGGATCATAGGGCAACACAACCCCGGGAACCGGCGGGCTGAGCTTCCGCCCCCCGCGCCCATATAGGGTATCTCCCCATAAAGGATACCCGGCATGCGCCATATGGACACGGATCTGATGTGTACGCCCCGTATAAATACGTACGGACAAAAGAGCATACCCCCGCCCCTGGAGCAAAACACGCCACCCGCTTTTGGCGGATTTACCGTTTTTGACAACGGCAACTTTAATCTTGTTAACAGGATGCCTGCCCAAAGGGGCATCCACCATGCCGGTGGCTGGGGGAGTACCCTGCACAAGGGCTAAGTATTCCTTATGTATCGCATGAGCAGCAAAAGCCCTG
>CAYRKU010000025.1:0-15278 GCA_964425055.1 uncultured Lawsonia sp.
TTCAACTCTTTGTACGCGTACATGGAAAAACACGCCGCCGCCACGGAAACCTTGCCGCCACGCTTTATTGTATTTTTCAGGTCATCCCGAACATTTTCCGTGACATTGTTAATTATTCTCATGGGTTCATTCCTCCTGATGATGCATTCGATCCTTTTAGCACTGCTCTCATCATGCAGTATCATACGCTCCGTTCCTCAGTCTTCATCCTCAACAACTTCCACTGGCCACCTATAACGTAATGGAAAAAAGCGCAAAGTCGAAGCAGGTTGTCCATGGCAACTCGGTGCGCAGCTGCTCTTTCTGCAAAGCGTATAGAGAGGAGGAAATACAGGCAGCACGGGCAAGATCATGCTTTCTGAGTTTGTTTTGTTTCATGAGTGTCCACAGGTTTTCGTATCTGATCCGCATATGTTCCTTCCAGGATTTCTATTTTTTTTTTTGAGAAATCCTCCGTCTCCCCCAAATGGATGCAAAAACTATTCTAGGATACCATCAACGTTCCATTTACAGGAAACGGGCAAACAAAGACATAGTAAGATCTATCCATTCGCAGACTTCTTGAACCCACTGTAAATTTCGTTTAAATGGGGAAACCAGATGTCTCTGGCGTCTATTATTTCGTTCGGTATTTACATTCCCTTTTTGCTTTTCACCAAAGTTTCTTCATCGCTTTTCAAGGAATATACTTTCCAATTATCGGTACAGTACACTTCGACCTTCCACTTGCAACCATTTCACCAATCGATTCAAGGTAGACTGATCGTGTCCGCCACATTCCCAGTCAATGAGTTGATGAGTGTCACAACGGTAGGCTTTCCATATCCAAATTTTATTTTTGACTTTTCAGGAAGTGTTGTCACACTTCGCCAAGCCCAGTGATGACAACTTCTTTCATTCTGGGGGGGGGGAGATTTTCATAAGTTTTTTCGGCAAAGGTCCTAATTATCGCAAAACTGCCGGAGTAGAAACATGAAAGAAGCGGGCAAAGGCATTTAGGGAAAGGTCCAAGATATAAACTGTGACAGCAAGAGCTTTTTAACGTGCCGGACGTCCTCTCTGAGTGTGGTCTTCGTAAATTGACTGCCGCAGCCTTTTACACAAATATCGTTGTCTACCTAATATGTTGCCATTTTACAATTTCTGATGACTGACACTTGGAGTAATAGGAATTTGTTTGCATGAGTTACCTCCATACAAAAACTTTTTCTTTTTCGATTAGGTTGTTAATACCCTCAACTTCCCTAGACATTCACGTTTTCAATGAAATTTACGGTTCAACTGTCTGCAATCAAAAACGTGACTCTCTTAAATTCTCGGCCTTCCGGTAAACGATGCTTTGGGGCATCTGCATCTTCTGGCCGTTTCCAGACCGGAGATTCGCCTGCTCTTCCAGAACGCGTAATTCCGTTTCACTTGGCCGCGGTTATGCCCTTGACCTACCGCCTGCGGATGTTCTCCCTTTCGTCCTGGGCCCCAAAAGAGAACGCCTGCAAACAAAGTCGGCAATATAAAGTGCCGAGCAGGTTTTTATCCCGCCTGGTGTCAGCCAGGGACATATCTGGGACGCAGATGTACACACGCTTTTTCTGGTCAGGAAGCTCCACTGCTCCAGAATCTCCTCATAATTTTGGTCCAGACGGTCTATACTCAGGACGCAGAGCAGGTCACCGTGCCTGCGCTTTTTAAGCATGCCCTGGTACTGCGGGCGCTTAAAAATCCTTGTCCGGCAGTTTGTCCGTAAACATACAAACCTAGCCCATGCCCTTCTGTTCAAGTGCGACGCGCCGGCAGTTCTTATTCTGATCCGTAGCTGGTGGCCGCAGGAATCCTGCCGCGTGGCGAACCACTCCTGAGCGACAACGGCGAACGTCATCGCCTGTTCACGCGCCCCCGCTTCGGCTTCTTCCCTAGCGGCCTCTTTCTAAGCGCCGGGGGTCAATGTCGTTGGCAAGCAGTTTCTTGGCCTTGTCGCGCTTGCGGCGCGCGTCTTTCAGGGATACGGCGGGGTATACGCCAAAGCTGAGGGTCTTTCTTTTTCCGGTGTAGCGGTAGTCCATCCACCACAATTTTCCGCCGGAAGCGGAGAGGTAGAGGTACAAGCCTTCAGACTCGGCCAGTTTTGCCGGAGTACCGTCGGACTTCAAATTCCTGAGTATGATGGCGGTCAGTGGCATGGCTCAAATTCTTTGCTGGCAAGGGGAGTTGCAGGGTGGCGGTATTTTCGGACCTCATTTCCTCCATGTCGGCTCATACCGCTCTGCAATACCGTCATTTTTGTTGGTTCTCCCCGTTTCCCACGACACCTAGCTGGACATACTATTGCCCCCAAAAGCCAAGTCCCGCAAGGCTTTTTGAACCTTGCGGGACTTAATTGGATTTACTTGGTGCCGAAGGGGAGACTCGAACTCCCACCGAGGAACCCCGACTAGACCCTGAACCTAGCGTGTCTACCAATTCCACCACTTCGGCGCAGAACTTACCTAGCAAAAAAGCATTCCTTTTGGCAAGTCTTTTTTCAAAAAAGGTCTCTCAAATTTTCTTCTGTATATTGTAGCGTGTTATTCTGTTGGTTGCGTATTCTCCCCTGACCCGCCTTTTCTGCTTCAGCCCGGGCAGGCAATACGGGTACAGCACCAATATGCCGCGCAGCTTTAGCCTGCCCTTACTGCCGCGCCGTTTTGGATAAAACAATTCAGTGCGCAAGGCAGTCCGCCGGAATTCCGGTAAAAGATATTCTACGGATATCGGAGAAAATTTTCCACTATTCCCGGATAAACATCTGTTATCGCCAGTTTTTGATCCGCTCTATTCGCTGTAAGCTTCATTTTTAATATTGCTTGTAAAAATTATTGTACCATATATATGAATGTGTACATTTTTTAAACCGTTGTTCAAAGCATATTTTTTGTGTATATAATTACAGTGATCCTCTTTACCTACGTTTGAACACAAATCTGGAAGTTTATAATGCCATTTCGCCGCATCGCCTTCTGTATCCTTATTCTGTGCATTTTTGCTGCAGGGGGCTGTTTTCTGTATTGGGAGGATATTGTCGGTTTTCTGCCGGAATCACTTCAGGACACTTTTTTCGCAATCAGCGATTCTTTATCCGAAAACGATCTGCCGGAACATGTGGAACAACCCGCAGAAGAACCTGCTGAACAACCTGCCGATGACGCTCCGCAAGCGCCAACGGAGGAAGATTTGCCAGAGCCGGAGCCGGATACTCCTCCCGCTGTGTATGAAAGCAACCCCAGATACCGTGTGGAACAGTCACCCGAGTGGGGTGAAGTCCTGCGCAGCGAGGTGCTTCGGGGCGATACTGCCGGTAAAATTCTCGGCGAATGGATGGATGCCAACATGTTGGCCGCCGCACTTAGCGCAGCCAAACCTGTCTACCCGATTACCCAGATACATCTGGGGCATTCTTTTGCCATTATCCGTAACCCGGACGGCACGTTCCGGGCTTTCCGCTACGAAATCAATAAAGAAAAATTCTTGCTGCTTGAATATGCAGATGGCGCTTTCACCGCCCATACGGCAAATATCGAATATACTATCACGCTTGCTCATGTAAAAGGAACAATCACTACGAATATTGTCAATGCTGTTACCGACAATGGCGAAACTGTGGGGCTGGCCATTGCCATTGCTGATATTTTTTCCTCAGAAATCAATTTCATTACCGATCTCCGCCAGGGGGACAGTTTTGAAGCCTTGGTGGAAAAGCGGTTCCATAACAATGAATTCAGGGGGTACGGCCGGATTATTGCCGCCCGGCTGAACAACCGCAACAGGTTATATACGGCCTATCTTTTCCGTAACGAACGAGGCCGCGAAACGCATTACAACAGCAAAGGGGAAAACCTGCGCCGCGAATTGCTCAAAGCGCCTCTGTCTTTTTTGCGCGTAACCTCACGCTACAGTCTGGCCCGCAGGCATCCTGTCTATGGCAATATACGCCCGCATCAGGGCATTGACTACGGTGCCCCGTCCGGTACGCCGATTATGGCTGTCGGCAGCGGAGTTATTACCAACATCGGCTGGGCCGGCGGGTATGGCAGGCAAATCACCATCAGGCACGCCAATGGGCTGGAATCAATGTACGGCCATATGTCGCGCTTTGCCTCAGGCATGACAAAAGGCAAACGTGTGCGCCAGGGGCAGACTATAGGTTATGTGGGCGCTTCCGGAACAGCCACCGGGCCGCATCTGGATTTTCGCATCAAACAGGGCGGCAGATTTGTCAACCCCGGCAGACTTGTTGTCCCCCGCGATAAAGGTATCAACAGGAAACAGCGTAACCAGTTCAATGCCGTGATCACTGCTGCAGACGCCTACTGGAACGGGCAGAAAAATCTTGCCGACTATGATCCCGATACCTGGCTTGAGGAATAACCGCCTGGTATCTGACGTAAATACGCTGCTGCACACGCCGATGCACTTCACAGGAAACCGGCTGTGCAGGCGTTTATTGACCTACCACGCCGGTACGGTATACTTTTGCATACGCCAAACTATAACAAACTGGGGTTGTTATGTTTTTCCGTTATCTGCTTACGCTTGGCATGACTGCGTTGTTTTTGATTTCAGCGTCTGCGGGGCCGGCGTTCAGCGCGCTGAAAATCGGCACCCTGCCCGCCGCTGATTCCATCATTCTGCATGTGGCTGCAGATGAAGGGCTTTTTGCCGCGCAGGGCTTAGATGTAGAAATTATCCCCTTCCCAAGCGCTCTGGAGCTGGGTGCGGCCATGCGCGGCAAAACCCTGGATGGTCATTTTGGCGACATTCTCAATGTCCTGATGCAAAACGAAAACGGTGCCCCTCAAGCTATTGTGGCCACCACATCACATTCAATGCCCTCTGCCCGGTATTTCGGAATTGTTGTTTCCCCCCAATCCACGGCCAAAACATTTCGCGATCTTCAGGGGAAAGATATTGCCGTTTCCAGCGCCACCATTATCGACTTTCTACTCAGCAAGCTTCTGAATACGGAAAAGCTGCCGCAGAATTTCCTCAACAGGCAGGACATCCGTCAAATAGCGGTCCGGCTTCAAATGCTGCTCAGCGGCCAGATCGAGTCTGCCCTGCTGCCCGAGCCTCTGGTTTCCCTGGTGGAAGCGCGAGGGGCGCGCACGCTTCTTGATGATCGGTGCCTTGACATCCCTTTGGCCGTCATTGCACTCACACGGGCAGTTATTGACGCGCCCGACGGCGCCGCTACCGTTGCCGGCTTCCGCAACGCTCTCAGCCAGGCGGCGCAGCGCATCAACGACAATCCCGAAAAGTACAGAGGCGTTATGGAAGCGAAAGGCCTACTGCCCAGGGGGATTCCCGTACACTATGCCATGGTGCATTTTGATATGCGGCAAACACCGCTCGGCCTCCCTGCAGAGCAGGATATCCGTACCTTTGCCGTCTGGATGCAGGCGAACCGCATGCTCCGTACCCTCCCGGTATATAAGGATGTCGTATGCCCTTAAAAGCAGCGTCCGCTGCCGGCGCGAACACACATTCCAGCATCCGGGTTGAGGCACTGGGCAGAGATTACGATGGCGTCCCGGTTCTCAATGATCTCTCTTTTACTCTGCCCCAGGGTGACACCCTTTCCGTAATCGGACCATCCGGATGCGGCAAAAGCACACTGCTGTATCTTTTGGCCGGCTTGGACAGGCCAACCCGGGGCCAGGTGCATACGGGCACTTCCCCTGACGAACTCCGTAAAAAAGGCCGTATCGCCTTCATCTTACAGGATTATGGATTATTTCCCTGGAAAACAGTGGGGGATAATCTGTCCCTCCCTCTGGAATTACAGGGCGTTCCTGCGGAGAGGCGATCCCATGCCGTCCGCACCATGCTGGATGAGCTTGGACTTTCCGGTTTTCACAACCGCTACCCCATTCAGCTTTCCGGCGGGCAGCGCCAGCGCGTTGCCATAGGCCGCGCTTTGATTACCGACCCGGAAATTTTGCTCATGGATGAGCCCTTTTCTTCCCTTGATGCACTCACGCGGGAACATCTTCAAAGCACGGTTTTTTCCCTCTGGCAACGCCGCCGCCCCACCTGCGTTTTGGTGACGCACAATGTTCCGGAAGCTGTTTTTATGGGCAAACACGTCATGGTCCTTAACGGCCGCCCGGCCCGAAAAGTCATGTGGCTGGACAATCCCTGTTTTGGCGATCCTGCATCGCGGCATGGGAATGCCCGGTTGACACAGCAGGTGTATAAGGCACTGGCGGAAAACTGATAGGAAAATTGTATGACCACGCTTTTTGTTCTTCTTCTCTGCGGGGCCGCAGGCGGCCTGCTTTTTCAGGCTTTTGACCTGCCCGGCGGGGCAATGACGGGGGCCATTGTGGCAGTCATCATTGTCAAAAGCCTTACCACCCTGCCCAATGTAGCCACGCCACGGCCATTCCAGCTTGCCGTATACATCTGCCTGGGCGTCATTGTCGGCAACATGTACCGACCCGACATGCTCATGGCCGTACGCAATACATGGCCTGTACTTATTGTCAGCACGGTTTTTGTGCTTACTGCTGGCGTGGCTACAGCGCTTTTTGTAGCCAAATTCGGGCAGCTGGATGCCCCGAGCGCCTATCTGGCCACCAGCCCGGGTGGATTAAATGTAGTTGTAGGCCTTGCCGCCGATATGGGGCCCAATGCCCCTGTTGTACTGGCCTATCAAATGGTTCGCCTGTACGCCATTATTTTTACCGTGCCCATTGCGGCAAAAATTCTCTACAGGCTCATTCACTGATATGCGTTCCCTTTTCCGCTACGCTCTAGCGCTGCTGGCTCTCTTTCTTGTCTGGCAGATTGGCTCGATCACTCTGGGGGAATTTTTGCTGCCCCGGCCGACATCTGTTTTGCACTTTTTTGCGGAGTCTCTGCTTACTTCCCAGTTTTGGGAACACGCAGGCACCAGTACCTATCGGGTCGTGATCGCCATGCTGCTGGCCTGGACTACGGCCTTCCCCCTGGGGCTGTTTCTTGGGCATGTACGCCGTGCGGACGCCGCACTTTCCCCCTTGGTCTTTCTCACCTACCCTTTGCCCAAAATAGTCCTGCTGCCTATTTTTCTTACCCTGTTTGGCCTTGGCGATCTGCCGCGCATTTTGCTCATCGCCATGACCACTGGATATCAAATTCTTGTGGTCACCCGTGCCAGTGCCAAAGGGTTAGACCGAAAATATATTGATGCCTTTCGTTCCCTTGGCGGCAGCCATACCCAGATGCTGCGCCATGTACTTATTCCCTCTGCTCTGCCGGATGCCATCACCGCGCTTAAAGTTGCCAGCGGTACTGCTGTAGCCGTCCTGTTTATGGCAGAATCCTTCGCCACACGGCGCGGCCTTGGCTTTTTGATCATGGATGCCTGGGGCCGCGGCGATCAGCAGGAAATGTTCACCGGTATTCTGGCCATGAGTATTCTTGGCGTCATCCTGTACGAATTCTGTAATGGACTTGAGCGGATCTGCTGCCGCTGGAAAAAGCTGGCCACCATAAAACAGTAAGCATAACCTTTTTAAGCTCCTGTTTAAAAGCCCGGCAGCTCCAATAAAAAAGCAGATGGCATTCTGCCAGACCTTCGCTCCGCCGGAATGGGTTTACAGAAACGAAACAAGGCCCACACGCAAGCAGCGAATGGGCCTGTCAAATGATGGAAACAACGCTTAGTGCACTGCGGAGAATTCGTCTTCAATTTCTTTGGACGGAGATTCAGTTGTAAGGCTCACCAAAATGATGGCTATGCAGGCAACAATAAACGCCGGGAGCAACTCATAAATGCCCCATATACCCCCAAGGGGATGAATGAGATATTTCCAGACAAAGACAGTGATACCACCGGAGATCATACCCGCCAATGCGCCCCATTTGTTGCAACGTTTCCAAAAGAGGCTGAAAAGCATGACTGGGCCGAAGGCAGCGCCAAATCCAGCCCAGGCAAAGGACACGATTTGGAAAACAGAGCTGTTGGGATCGCGGGCGATGAAGATACCTATAATGGAAATGGTCAGAACGGCGATGCGGGCCACACGGATGGTATTTTTACTTGAAAGCTGTATGCCGAACACACTTTTGAGCAGATTTTCAGATACACTGGAGGCAGCGGCTAACAGCTGAGAATCTGCAGTAGACATTGTGCAGGCCAAGATTCCGGCAAGCACAAGACCCGCGAGGATAGCGGGCACGATGCCGTAGGTGCTGAGCAAGTTGCTGATATGAATGAGGAGTGCTTCGGCTGAGGAAGAGGATTGAAAAAGCGGTACTGCACCAACCTTGGACATAGCGTAGCCGATAACACCGATAAAAATGGCACAACCCATGGCAATAATTACCCAAATGGTGGCAATACGCCGGGAAAGCCCAACCTTCTCCCTGTGACGCATGGCCATGAAACGGAGAAGAATGTGCGGCATACCAAAATAACCAAGGCCCCAGGCCATGGTGGAAGCGATGGTAAGCCCCCCATATTCGCTCGTTTCTCCAGTGAGGATATTAGCAGTATTGTTCAGGGAAATATAACCATTCACACTTTGTGCCGCGCTTTTTATGGCACTCAAGCCGCCGGCAATTTCGATGCCGAATCCGATAATGATAATGAGTGCCAGGGTCATGATGATGGACTGGATGAGGTCGGTCATGGAAGCAGCCCAAAAGCCACCCAACGCTGTATAACCCACAATGACCAATGCACCAATAAACATACCTGTCATGTACTCGATGCCGAACATGGAGGAGAAGAGTTTGCCACAGGCAGCGAAACCTGATGCCGTGTATGGGATAAAGAATACAATAATCACCAGCGCGGATATGCCTATGAGCAGATTACCTTTGTCATGGAACCGGCGGGCAAAAAAATCCGGAATAGTAATAGCTCCTATGCGCTCGCTGTAATGACGGAGGCGCTGGGCAACGATAAGCCAGTTGACGTACGTTCCAATAATCAAACCAAAGCAGGTCCAAAACGTATCCGCAATACCACAGAAAAAAGTCATCCCGGGAATGCCCATAAGCAGCCAGGAGGACATATCTGAGGCTTCAGCGCTCATAGCCGTGACAATGGGGCCAAGCTTACGACCACCGAGGTAAAAGTCCTGCGCGTCTTCGTTCCTCCTGGCGCAGGCGAAACCGATAACAAGCAGGAAAACCAGATACAAAACGATAGCCAGACAGATAACAAGCTGATTGGTATTCAACATAACAACCTAATGCGTAAAAGGAAAAGTTGAGACTACTCCTGACAAGGAGCAAAAACCATGCTCAGGGACAAAAGGCGGAGAGCTTCATGGCGGGATCAGCCCCCCGGATGCAACGAGGAGCAATGCATACAATTCCATGGCTGTATTCCTAGAAGAGGAGGTTTGGACGCACAAACATATCCTATTACCATATTATACTTATCTTTCCCCAAAAAGTAAAACGCATGGCAGTAGCAATTTATTAGCAGTAACTAGCTAGAATATACCTAGACAACGCAAGGTACTTCAGCGCAGCGCCAGCACAGCACAGGCAATACTATTCCTCTATACCAGGCAATCGTGTATCGGCTGAAAGCTGCCACGTAAGAAGAGCCAGAATTGTATGTGGAGATTTATGGCCGAACATCATTCGGTGAAAATGCTCTACCGCCTTGTCTCCGGTCAAGGCGGTAGAGCGGCTTAGTTTATAAAAAAACGTTGAAAAAAGGGGGGGGGAAAACTCAAAAATCAGTTTGCGCGCATAAAGTTCTCAGTACAGCTACAAGCTGTACATCTTTCGACATATCCAACATACTAAATCCACGCCACATTTTCCTACCGAAGAATGCGGAAGATTCGTTCAGTACCCTCAGCTGCAACAATGAATGCTCCATACGTATCACTTAACATACTAATGTACCCCAATGACCGCCCCGCGGCAAAATTGGGCAAAGTTAATGGAAAGCCAAGCAACATTTTTCGTATTACGCACTAGGAACGGTCTTAATCATAAATAACCACACCAGTATCATCGATGGCGGATGACCGCACGAAACGCTGCACGCTTTATAGTAAACCGGCCACACCATGTTGGAAAGCCACCACCAGAAGGAGCACTTTCATTGCGTTAGTTATGGAAAAAAGAAGAAAACCAGAAAAAGAACCTCCTATCACAGACGCTGAAACAGCGCGGTATGCGGCGCCCCATAACGAAAAAGCACGTTTTGCGAGGCCAGGCGTGCACAAGATTTGACTTGTAAATACCGGCTATCATAATTATGGCAGACCGTCATTGTCTGCTGAAGCACGCGCCAAGTACATTAACCTAGCGGCATATGCTGCATGAGCTGTCCGCACAGGAAGGTGCCATCAGGTCGTACACGCTACCAGATAACCCTGCTCAATACCTATTGGAATCCCTAAGCGCATGCAGTCTTAACTTAAAATCGAATTTCATAATTAAGTTATGCCAAATAGATCAGGTTTGATTTGAAGAGGATTAATATATTTTTGATGAAAATAAATAATATTCAAATACAACGTACGTAATTTTAATCTAAAGTATGTAATATATAGCATTCATAATTTACTCTATAATAAAATAAATAAAATAAGTTTTACCGTTCTGCACACTGCAAAAGATATACGCTTATAAATCATTGAAAACAAGCCTATTTAACTGATATAATTAATACTTTTCGATTAAGTTATCTACATGCTCCATTATAAATGCCGGACTCTCCCATTCCAAGAATACTTGACAATGTCAAAAAAATGGCGAAATTATCCAGTTAGCGTGTTACATCATGCAACCAGTTATGAAGAACATCATGGAGGGATTCATGAAAACAACGTTCAAAGGATTAAGGGTATTGGCAATCAGCCTTATGCTGTGCCTGGCCTTAGGCTTTTCTTGCCTGAGCGGCGCTCATGCAGGCGAAGTGGTGCTGTATTCGTCCAACCAGCCTGAACTGCTTGACGTCATTGCCCAGGGCTTTAAGGAAAAGACGGGGCATACAATGACTTCCGTGCGCATGGGTACAGGAGAGGCCATGAAGCGTATTGCTGCCGAACGCGCTAATCCTCTGTGTGATGTGTTCTGGAGTGGGGACGTGTCCGTCCTCGATAACGCCAAAGCTGATTTTGCAACCTACAAATCACCCGAAGCGGCTGGCCTCCCTTCCACAATGATCGACAAGGAAGCCAAATGGATTGCCTCCAACACTCACCTGATGGTGTTCATGGTCAACACTAAGCTTATTCCCGAAAATAAAGCCCCCAAGACGTGGGCTGACCTGCTGGATCCCTGCTGGAAGGGCAAAATTGTTATGGCCAATCCTGAAAAGTCTGGCACGGCCTACGCACAGGTGTATGGTGTCTATAAGATGCTTGGGGATGAAGGTCTGGCAAAACTTGTGAACAACGCTACTATCTTGGATAGTTCCAGCCTTGTTTACAAAGGCACTGCAGAAGGGGAATTCCCGCTCGGGATCACACTGGAATACGCCGCCTATCGCTATGTGGCAGGCGGCAACCCCGATGTTAAAATCATTTATCCTTCCGATGGTGAGATCTCCGCGCCAGAAGGCGCTGCTATGGTTAAAGTCTGCCAACACCCCGAAGAAGCCAAACAGCTTATCGATTATTTGCTTTCCAAAGAAGTGGAAGAGATGATCTTCCAGAAGTACTATCGCCGTCCCGCCCGGGAAGACACGGCATCCATTGGCGGGCTGCCTAATACAGCATCGCTGAATATCCTCAAATCTTTTGACCCAGCTGAAGCCAGTGCACTTAAAGGAAACATCCTTTCCAAGTGGAAGAAATTGGTTCTCAACAAATAATTGGATGATACATCGCCTGACAAGCGGCGCGGGCCTGATGAAGTTCCCGCGTCGCTGGAGTGTTTATGCAGATCGCACTAAAAGATATCGTCAAAAGATTCGGGCAGAATACCGTTGTCAATCATGTAGATCTGGTTATTGGGGACGGTGAATTTTTTACACTTCTGGGGCCCAGCGGCTGCGGCAAAACCACGCTCCTGCGCATGATTGCCGGGTTCAACCAGCCCGATGACGGAGATATTCTTTTTGACGGTGAGTCTGTGCTCCATATTCCCGCTCATAAACGCGATACTGGTATGGTTTTTCAAAACTATGCCCTATTTCCACACATGACGGTAGCTGAGAATGTGGCCTACGGGCTTAAGGCCCGCGGCATCACAGGCAAAAAAATGCAAAACAAAGTTGAGGATATTTTGGAGTCTGTGCAGCTTGGCAGCATGAGCTCGCGCTATCCTCGCCAACTCTCTGGCGGGCAACAGCAGCGCGTGGCCCTGGCGCGGGCATTGGTTATCCGGCCCCGCGTCCTGCTTATGGACGAGCCTCTGTCGAACCTTGACGCCAAACTTCGCGTGTCCATGCGTGAGGAGATTCGCCGCATTCAGCAAAATCTTGGTATCACCACTGTGTACGTCACGCATGACCAGGAAGAAGCCATGGCTGTGTCTGACCGTATCGCCATTTTTTACGCCGGTCACCTGCAACAGGTAGCCACGCCTGCAGCTATCTATTTTTCCCCCGACAACCGCTTTACTGCTGAGTTCATGGGCTCCTGCAATATTCTTGAGACAAGGTGTACTGCCTTTGACGCCACTTCCGGCATGGCTACGGCTGAAGTTGGCGGGGTGGTGTTCACTTTCTGTGCAAAGGGTACAAACATAGGAGATACGCTTAACATTATGCTGCGCCCTGACTGGATCCTGCCCGCCAGTCCGGATTCGAAAAACCGTTTTTCCGGCACGGTGCGCGAGCGCATGTTTCTCGGCAATACTGTGGTCTATCAGGTGGAAGCCCTTGGCAGAAGACTTCGTGTGGATACGCCGTCCCTTAGTCATGGCGGCATGCTTGAACCGGGGCAGACTGTCGAACTGTGCTTCACTCCTGAAAGTCCTGTCACGGTGCGCACATGAAGTTCTCTCGTCTGTTCTCTGTCTGGAATGTAGTATTCGTACTGGCTATTGCGGTACTTCTGCTTCTGGTGGTCTATCCGATGTTTTCCATATTTCAGGCCAGCCTGGTCTCTGCGGACACGGGATCGTTTACCTGGGATAATTATATAGATGTGTTCACCACACGCTTTTACCGCCGTTGCCTATGGAACAGCATATTCCTCAGTGGCCTGGCCACGTTGTTCAGCGTTATCATCGGTGTGCCCTTTGCCTTTCTGACCACCCGCTACAAGTTGCCCTGCGCCAATATCCTCAAAACCCTTGGGACGTTGCCCCTTATCCTGCCGACCTTCATCGGAGCGGAAGCATGGTTACTGCTGCTGGGACGCAACGGTATACTGACACAGCTCTTCCACTCCTTTGGGCTAAATACGCCCAGCATCTATGGCTGGCAGGGTGTGGTACTTGTCTATACGCTTCAGTTTTTCCCCTTCGTCTTCCTCATGGTTTCCGCGGCCATCAATTCTGTGGATCGTTCTCTAGAGGAATCCGCCCGAAATTTAGGCGCTTCACCATGGCGCGTGTTTTATACGGTCACCCTGCCCGTAGTCATGCCGTCCATCGCCTCCGGCGCGCTCATTGTGTTTTGCATGTCTATCGAGAACTTCGGTGTACCCACCATCATTGGTAACGACTATAAAGTGCTTGCCGAACAGGCCTACAGTGAATTTGTCAGTGAAATGGGCGGCAATCCTTCCATGGCTGGAGCGCTCAGTACCGTACTCGTTATTGTGACCCTGATTTTAACCATAATTCAGAAAGTATGGGTGGAGCGCAAAAGCTACGCTATGTCTTCGTTGCGCCCACCGGAAATTTTGCCGCTTGCCCCGTGGAAGGCGTACCTTTCCTGGTTGTTCTGCGCGGGCGTTGTCTTCGTTTCTCTGGCCCCTTTTCTGGTTGTTCTTGTGGGCGCAGTCACCAAAACCAGCGGACCGGTCATGTACTATGGGCAGTTCAGTCTGGACAATATGGCCATCGCACTTCATGCTGCGCCCCGCCCAATCCTGAATTCATTCTTCCTGGCTACTACGGCCACGATTATAGGGATGTTCTTTGGCATGGCAGTAAGCTATATTGTAGTACGCCGCCGTGGCTTCTGTGGATACACTCTTGACCTTGTCATGATGCTGCCGCTGGTTATTGCCGGTTCTGTGCTTGGCATAGCCATGGCAGCTACATACAACAAGGGTCCAGTTATCCTTACGGGAACCTGGGTGATACTGGTACTCGCCTATTTTGTCCGCAAAACACCGTTTTCGGTGAAAACCACATCCGCCCTGCTCTATCAGATCGATGCTGCTATTGAGGAAGCCTCAATCAATCTGGGAGTACCGCCATTACGTTCGTTCATGAAAGTTGTTGTACCCGTCATGCTCCCCGGTATCATCTCCGGCGCCATTATCATGTGGGTGACAACACTGGCGGAACTCAGCTCCACCATAGTCCTATATTACGGTCCCTGGTCCACAATGACTGTTCAGGTTTTCCAGTACATCGGTAGCGGTGATTTCGGCCCCGCTTCAGCTTATGGCGCCATCCTTATCCTTTCGGTTATCATTCCTCTGTTTTTACTAAATAAATTCTTAGGACACGATCCCATGCAATCCATATGATCAAAAGTCATATAAACAAAGATCTGTCGGGCCTTCTTTTCTGCCGTTTGAATTTTTGCCACAACAGCAAATATGTCTCGCGATCTCTGCCACCATTGGCAACCGCACTGATATTGTGCCCCTCCACTGCCATAAGCAGTACAGGCATGACAGCCAGAATAAAATAAAGGGAACTCTATCTTCCTGAGCTCCCAAAGCCACCTTGTCCACGCTCTGTTTCTGACAGCGCTAGCCTCTTTTCCAGAAAATACACTTCTGGCGCGGGGACAATATGCAACTGCACACACCTCTCGCCCGGGGCATATGGTCTGCCCGCGCCAGCTGTTTTACGGAATGTGGCCTTGACTTCGCCACGATAATCAGGATCAATAACTCCTACAGAATTGGACATTGTCAACGAAGCCCGAAAAATTGAAGAACGCGGGAATAACAGGCCCACATAGCCACGGGGAATTTCCACGGCTAAGCCTGTACGATAGATATAGACTTGATTATCCGTGTCAAAGGAACAGTCTACAGCTACCAGATCAAACCCAGCTGCCCATTCCGAACCCCGCTGCGGTATACTCGCTGCGGGGTGTACTTTTTTAAACGGAATTATCATCAAAAGCTCCCATCTGTTAACAACAGGGCTGTGTAACCATAAACGCCTCACTGGCAGTCCTTATGCCTGCCAGTCCTTTTTAAGAC
>CAYRKU010000025.1:15341-16164 GCA_964425055.1 uncultured Lawsonia sp.
TTTTGGAAGCAGGGCTAAATTTTTAAAAATAGTGAGCATATGTAGAAAATTCTATATCTGATACACCACGGAACCACTAGCTAGGGGGAGGGTAGGAAAAATTAAAAGTGCAAGAATAATCAAAAAGTATATGAGGGGTCAAATGATCGGTGCAATATTCGGAGATATAGCTTGATTGTGCGGTCGTGTCCATATAATGATGTAAATTGAATAAATGAAAGAGCCACAGGCTCGCCCTCCAGGCATAATGTAGATGTCCCAAAACCAACATAATACCAAGGAGGGGGATACTCAAGACTCAACTCAACTCAATATTGTACTGAATCAGGAAGAAATTCTACTACTCCTTCCAGAAAATTCTTAAAAATCTCCTGGAAAGCGGCCTTAACGAAATTTTGAAAGATGCATCCTTGGAATAGCTACAGGCAGCCTCCTCTGAGCGAACCACTGCAAGAAGGGACAGCCGGAGCGGCATCCGTGAACGGAATCTCAACACCGGGATAGGCACGATCAACCTCCAGGTATCCCGGCACAGGCACCAGCCCTTCAAGACCATGGCCTTCGAGAACTATTCCCGTAGTGAGGCAGCGCTGGTTGTCGCCAAGACAGAAATGGTGGTGAACGGCGTATCCACTCGGAAGGTGTCCCATGTCTTGGAGACCCTCTGCGGCAATTCCTACTCCAAGTCTACAGTTTCCGAAGCCTGCAATGATCTGTCCGCAGCTGTCGAGGAATTCCGCAATCGCCGGCTGCTAGGGAGGAATCCCTTCCTCTTCCTGGACGCCACCAATTTCGAAGGTATGCGAGCACCACAGGATCATCT
>CAYRKU010000026.1:0-4179 GCA_964425055.1 uncultured Lawsonia sp.
CCACTCCGGAATCTATCATTGCTGATTATCGCTACGGCTATATCCGGGGGGTATTGCGCAAGGGCATCATCACCAAGGAGGACAATAAAAGCCGTCTGGCCCTCTCAGACAGACTGGACAAGGTGCTTACCAACACACTGTTTGGCCCGTTGATTATGCTTGGGGTACTGTTTCTTATTTTTCAGGTTACGTTTGTTGCGGGCGCTTACCCACAGGGCTGGGTGGAAGACGCCTTTGCCTGGCTGGGGGAACTGTGCATCGAAATGATCCCCGAAGGCCTGATCCAATCCATGGTTGTGGATGGCATTATCGGAGGTGTAGGGGGTGTGGTCAGCTTTGTACCATTAATCATGATCATGTTCCTGTTTATCGCCTTTCTTGAGGACTCAGGCTATATGGCCCGCATTGCCTATATGCTGGATCGTATTTTTCGCATGTTTGGCCTGCACGGCGCTTCTGTTATGCCGTACATCATCGGCGGCGGCATTGCGGGTGGATGCGCCATCCCCGGCGTAATGGCCACGCGGACACTGCGCAGCCACAAAGAAAAACTGGCCACGCTGCTCACGCTGCCATATATGGTCTGCGGGGCAAAACTTCCTGTATTCCTACTGCTGGTAGGGGTTTTCTTTCCCGAATATCCGGGTATGATCATGTTTTCCCTTACCCTTGTCGGCTGGATTTCGGCACTCATTGTGGCCAAACTGCTCCGCTCCACCATCATAAAAGGTGAAGCAACGCCTTTTGTTATGGAGCTGCCCCCTTATCGCATGCCAACATTACGCAGTGTGTGCACACATTGCTGGGAACGCACCTGGATGTACTTGAAAAAGGCCGGGACGGTACTTGTAGCCGTATCCATCCTTATTTGGGCCAGTATGACTTTCCCTGCGCTGGATCCGGATCGAGCCGAACCTTTTGAGGCCAGAATCGCGCAGCTGGAAGAACAGCTGTCTGCTGTACCGGCTGATTCCGAACAGGCTAGTGCCCTTACTGAAGCACTGGACACCGCCAAAGCTAATCTTGCCAGTGAGGAATTGCGTTATTCCTACGCCGGCCGCATGGGTACCGCCATTGAATCGCTTACAGCCCCAGCCGGATTTGACTGGCGCACGGATATTGCTCTGTTGGGCGGTATTGCCGCAAAAGAAGCTATCGTTGCCACACTTGGCACAGCCTATTCCCTTGGTGAGGTGGACCCTGAAGAAGCAACCACACTTGCCACCCGTCTTGGGCAGGACACTAGTTGGAGTAAAGCCACAGCATTGGCCCTGATTCTTTTTGTTCTTTTGTATTCACCCTGCTTTGTGGCCCTTGTTGTTATCCGGCAGGAAGCCGGTAACTGGGGTTGGGTAGCCTTCAGTATGCTGTTCAATACAGCGTTGGCCTATGCTGTGGCAGTACTTGCTCACCGTGTTGGTATGGCTTTATGGAGCTGATAAAATTTGCTAACAAGGTTGGTCTGACAACTCACCACTTTTAAAACAAAGGAGCATACCATGAACGAAAACCTTAAATACGGGCTGTTTTTCCTTGGCGGCGTAGCGTTGGGTGCATTAGGTGCAGTAGCCGTAAGCAGGGGTAAACTGGATATCAAACCTTTGGCCACCGATCTGCTTAGCCGGGGCATGGATATTAAAGACGCCATGCTAGCCAAAATGGAAACTGTTAAAGAAAATATGGACGATATGGTAGCCGAAGCCCGCAACGCCGCTGAACAGCGCAGAGAAACCAAAGAAGATCAGCTGATAGCTGGGTCATCAGGCGAAGAAGTCAACTAAATGAATACCTGAATGGACGGGCACCCCGTCCGTTCAGAGGCCACACGGCTCACGCCCATTCCGGCAAGACTACCGCGTCAATATTATGCCGTACGCATGAACAAAGTATGCCCCAAACCGATAACCGGACAGGGGCCTGGTTTTGGCAGTAAGGAGACTGTTTTTCATGTGTTTTTTTCCTGTCCATGAAATACCGGGGCGGATCCGTCTGCGTAGCGCATCCAAATTTGGTATCCGCATGGCCAATGAACTGGCGGATCGCCTTGATGCCATCCCCGGAATTGAGGGTGTATGCGTTAACCCGCGTACGGGGAGTGTTCTGTTGCTGTATGCCAATACCGCAGCACGCAACGCGGCCTGTGCGATCCTGGCATCTCCCATTATCGTACCAACCACAGTACAGACCCAACATCCGGTAGTAGCCAAAGATTCGGGTCTGTCACTGCGGCCACTGCTTTGGTATACTTTTGTACGGCCACTGCTTCCGTTCAGCCTCCGCGTTATCACAGCAGTTTCCGCAGCGTTGCCCTTTCTCTGCAAAGGAATTTCTTCGCTGCTGCGGGGCAAAGTGAATGTGGATGTTCTGGATGCTTCGGCCATAGGCATTTCACTGTTGCGCCGTGATCTCGGGACAGTAAGCCTGCTGACGTTACTACTTGGCTTTGGGGAAGCTCTGGAACAGTGGACCAGAAAGAAATCTTTAAACAGCCTTGCGGAAAACCTTGCCCTGAATGCGGATTCGGCCTGGGTCCGCCGGGGCGGTGTGGAAGTGTGCATTCCCCTTCAAGATCTACAGGAAAATGATATCGTTGTTGTGCGGGCCGGGAATGCCATCCCTGTGGACGGTGTGGTAGTGGAAGGGGAAGCGCTGATCAACCAGGCTTCCATGACCGGCGAGCCACTTGGTGTACTTCGTTCAGCCGGTGCTGCTGCCTTTGCCGGAACCGTGGTCGAAGAAGGCACGCTTGTGATCCGCGCCACAGGTGTTGGTGACGGTACACGCCTGCGCAAGATCATTCATTTTATCGAAAAATCCGAATCGCTCAAAGCCGGAGTGCAGGGCAAAGCTGAACGCCTAGCTGATGCCGTAGTTCCATTTAGCTTTATGTTAGCTGGGGCAGTGTGGCTACTTACCAGAAATCCCGCCAGAGCTGCTGCTGTCCTGCTGGTGGATTATTCCTGCGCGTTACGCCTGGCCACACCTCTGGCCATCCTGGCAGCTATGCGGGAAAGCATTGGACATGGTATTTTAGTAAAGGGCGGAGCCTTCCTAGAAGCTTTGTCTGCCGTGGATACGGTTGTTTTTGACAAAACCGGAACACTTACTGAATCCCGTCCAAAAGTGGTTGATGTGGTACCGGCGCCGGGCTTCATGCGGGATAATGTGCTGCGCCTTGCTGCCTGCCTTGAAGAGCATTTTCCACATCCAGTGGCCAGGGCCGTCGTACACAAAGCCGAAGAAGAAAACCTGCATCACCTGGAAGAACATACTGAAGTGGAATACGTGATGGCACACGGGATCGCCTCACGTCTGAAGGGCAAACGGGTACTTATTGGCAGTCGGCACTATGTTCAACATGATGAGCAGGTGAATGTGGAAAGCATGAGCTCCACCATCAATATGCTGTCCCAAAAAGGCCGTTCGTTGCTGTATCTGGCTATCAATGGCAGGCTTGTCGGCATTATTGGCATTGAAGATCCCCTGCGGGAAGAGTCGACCCGGGTGGTAGCGCAACTTCGTGCCCGTGGCATGCGTGTGATTATGCTTACCGGGGATGATGAGCGTACTGCATCGGCCGTAGCTGCGTATTTGGGCATTGATGAATACCGCGCTCAGGTACTTCCTGTAGATAAGGCATCTGTTATTCAGAAACTTCGGGCTGAAGGCCGTACCGTGCTTATGGTTGGTGACGGTATTAACGATTCCCCTGCCCTTTCAACCGCCAATGTGGGTGTAACCCTGCGTGATGGAGCGGATCTCGCCCGGGAAGTGGCTGATGTGGTGCTGATGGATTGTGACCTGTATCAGCTTGCGGTGGCCCTACAGCTGGGACGAGGCACCATGCGTCGCATACATACCAACTTTGGCATCACCATTACTCTCAATACGCTCTTTTTAGCAGCCGGGCTTACTGGAATCCTCCAGCCTGGGGCTTCGGCGGTACTGCACAACCTCACCACGATGGGTGTTGCGCTCAATGCCATGCGGCCCGTACTTGATTCCTGCCCGGCAGCGAAGAACTCTTGCCGTACATTGCCTTCCACACAAGGAGAAACATCATGATTGAGAACTACATCACCAGCTTTATCGATGGCCGCGTACGGGTACGCCATCCCACTCTGCGTGTGAAAGAAAATGCCGTCCCGCTGCGCAGGCTGCTAGGTATGCTGCCCGGGA
>CAYRKU010000026.1:4189-16065 GCA_964425055.1 uncultured Lawsonia sp.
CCGGGATTCGCCGTGTTTCAATCAATTTTCGGACAGGTTCCCTGCTGCTTGAATACGATCCCGCACAATTGTCCCGGGACGACCTTTTTGCCCTGGCCAGTCAGTGGGACATACCTGAAGACACAGCAGCAGCAGCAGAATCAGCCCATAAAAAGAAGCTTTTCCCCGCGTTTACGCGGGGACAGAGCATCCGCTATACAAACTGGAGTATGCTCGTAAGCCTAGCCACATCTGTTGCCCTGGCTGCATTGGGCAGCAAACGCGGCCATATTGTCGCCGGGGTCATCTTTATCCTGTTTAACGCTCTGCACCTGCGCACGGTCAGAAAGTGTCTGTAGCTGCCGCTGCTTCAGACGGATCGGCCGCCGGGCAGTGGCAGCAATTTCCGGGGCGCCTGCTCTAAGGGGGTTGACGATATCCCCCCCCCAACAGGTTATCGATTTTTTCGTAACAGCTTAGGGTCAGGGCAACCCTGGGCAGACAGCTGAGCGTAACCATTCAACGAACAGGAAGAGAAATCACCATGAAAAAGCTGACCGTCCTGCTTCTGGCCACAGGCCTTGTATTTGGGGCAATGCAGAACGTTTCCCAGGCCACGGAATTTAAAATTTCCGGCGAATGGGACTTTAACTGGGAATGGAACAATGCATCCTTCACCACAAGTCATGAAGACGATATTTTCAAAGCACGGCAACGCCTGCGCACGCAAATCGACATGATTGCATCAGAATCCCTTAAAGGTGTGCTGTTCCTTGAAATTGGTACCCTTGACTGGGGAAACGGTTTGGACAATGCCGGCGGTGCCCTGAATACGGACGGCATCAATGTTAAAACCCGCTACATGTATCTTGACTGGACAATCCCCCAAACCGATATCCAAATCCGCATGGGATTACAACCCTTCAGCCTGCCCAACTTTGTTGCGGGTGATCCTGTCCTTGGCAGTGATGATGCAGATGGTGCCGGCATTACCGTAAGTTATGCGTTCAATGACAATGTCGGGGCTACACTGTTCTGGTTGCGTGCGCAAAACGACAACCCCATTGATGATAATAACGTGGGCAACGGTATGGATTTCATAGGACTAACCGCCCCCCTGCAGGGTGACGGCTGGCAACTTACCCCCTGGATGATGTACGGCAACCTTGGCAAAAACAGCCTGCGCGATTCTGAAGGTGAATTTATCAACGAGCATCTGACAGCCGGCCTGCTGCCCATCAATGCTGGAGTTGGCGACATTGCCAAAGATTCCTACAATCCCGCATGGTGGTTGGGTATTGGCGGCGAGCTAACAGCCTTTGATCCCCTGCGCTTAGCCATTGACTTTGCCTGGGGCAAGGCAGACTGGGGTAACACTGCGGACAATACCCTCAGTTTGACCCGCCAGGGCTGGTTGGCTTCCATTCTTGCTGAGTACAAACTGGACATAGCCACCCCCGGGCTGATTGCATGGTACGGTTCCGGCGATGATTCCAACCTCGCAAACGGATCCGAACGTTTGCCCACTGTAGCTCCCGGCTGGGGGGGCAACAAGCTTTGGCTGGAATGGTGGTTACGGTATTGCTGATGACGCAGCCCTGAGCAACACCCCCACTGGGACATGGGGTATTGTGGCCCGGCTGGCCGATATATCCCTGCTGGAAGATTTAACTCATACCCTGGCTATAGGTTTTTACACCGGCACCAACGATACCGCCATGGCCAGAACTGTCGGGGACCTGCGCACAGATCGGGGAATTTACCTGACATCCGATGATCACGCATGGGAAATCAATTTTGACAGCCAGTACCATATTTATGAAAACCTGACCCTGGCTGTAGAACTGGGGTATATCCATCTAGATATTGATAATAATGTCTGGAATACTGTCGAAGATCTTGACAAAAATGCGTATAAGGCTGGCCTGAGCCTGAACTACGCTTTCTAACTGTCCGGATCGATTTCAGGTAAAATCTTCAGCCTGGGTGGGAAGTCCACTTCCCATCCAGGCTTTCGCTTTTCCCCGGCGCATCACGACAGCACACCGTACCCAAACCAGGCAGGCAAATCAGCAACTCAAAAAAACAGCGCTGCACCTTACCGCACGGCAGTTACAGCTTGCCATATACGCAGTCAGACTGCACAATACAAAGGCAACGATCCTGTAGGGAGAAACACCCTCCTTTGCAACTACCTGTATCCCCCAAAAAAATGAAGGAGTACCTGATGAGCAAAGTGTATTTTACCGACATGCGCTGTAAAGTGGGCACAAGCCTGCTGGACAAGCTGGATAAGCTTATGCTGACCGCAGGCATGGACAGCATCAACTTTGAAAAAAAATTTACAGCCATTAAACTGCATTTCGGCGAACCGGGGAATCTTTCTTTCCTGCGCCCCAATTTTGCAAAAGCAGTAGCTGACCGTGTTAAAGCCCTCGGGGGCAAACCCTTCCTTACTGACTGCAATACGCTGTATGTCGGCCGACGTAAGGACGCTTTGGAACACCTGACTGCAGCCAATGAAAACGGCTTTTCACCCCTGAGCACGGGCTGCCAGATCATCATCGCTGATGGCCTGAAAGGAACCGATGACGTAGAAATCCCCGTGCAAGGCGGGCAAATTCTCCAAACAGCCTTTATAGGCCGCGCCATTATGGATGCGGACGTTTTTATTTCCCTCACACATTTTAAAGGGCATGAGATTACCGGCTTTGGTGGTACCATTAAAAATATCGGCATGGGTTCTGGAAGCCGTGCTGGTAAAATGGCTATGCACTGTAACGGCAAACCATCCGTAAACACTAAAAAATGCCGCGGCTGCCGCATGTGCACCCGTTATTGCGCCCAGGGTGCCATTAGCGTTATCGAGCACAAAGCGCAGATTGACTATGAAAAATGCGTGGGCTGTGGCCGGTGTATCGGTGTATGCAACTTCAACGCCATCTCAAACGCTCTTGATGCCAATGGCAATGATGTTAACCGCCGCATGGTTGAATACGCCAAAGCAGTTGTGGATGGCCGGCCCCATTTCCACATTAGTATCGTTAACCAGGTATCCCCGTACTGTGACTGCCACGGGGAAAATGACACTGCAGTTGTGCCGGACCTTGGTATGTTTGCAGGTTTTGACCCGGTAGCACTGGACAGTGCCTGTATTGCTGCTGTCAACGCAGCGCCAGCCATTTCTGCCAGTATACCTGGTCAATATGAACGTGGGCAGGATCACTTTACTGCAATTCATCCTGCCACCAACTGGCGTAGCCAGATCGAACACGCAGTGGCCATTGGCCTTGGCAGTGCAGAATATGAGCTGATCACACTTTGATATCCTCCCCAGCCTGAAGGGCATAATCTCAGGAAAGGGACCCTTCACGTAAGGAGGTAATACCCTTCTTATACATTTTATCAGGGCACGCTTATAATTTTCTTTGGAAAACATTCCTGAAAGTAAGGATTCCTCTCCTAAAAAACCATTGCGCAGGTATAGTGCAAAGTAAGCATAATGTTATGTCAGGGAAAGGATTTTTTGCCGCGACTGCTTCGCACGTTTTCAGCGCACAGAGTGCTCCTGTTGACATTCTCATGCACTGCTTCTGCTTGACGGTTACCTGTTTGAAGAATATCTTTCTCATCTTGCGGGATGTAGAAGCCACGCGTTTGTATTAGAAAGGAGAAAATTATGCTCAGAGTTATGTCTCTTGCTCTTGTTATCTGTATGATTCTGGCCGGTTCGGCTTTTTCTGCAGATGTAAAAATTGGTGTATTTAATTCCCAGTCCGTAATTATGGACAGTGATGCCTTCAAGGCTGCCCAGCAAAAACTGCAAAGTCAATATGGCACAGAAAAAACCGAGCTGGAAAAGCAGGCCAGAGATCTGCAAAGCAGGGGTGAAGCTTTGTCCAAAATGGCTCAAAGCGATAAAAATCGTGAAAAACAGCAGCAGGATTTTCTGAAACTACGGCGTCAGTTCGAAGAAAAATCACGTAATTTTGCCCGTAAGGTGGAAAACTCTGAAATGCAGATCCGCCAGAGCATGGCCAGATTTATTTACGAAGCATCCCAGGCCGTTGCCAAAAAGCGTAGCTTGGATCTGATCCTGGATGCTGCTACCGGCACCGTTATGTATACCAAATCCGACACGGACATTACCCGGGATGTACTCAGCGAAGTCAACCGCCTGTGGAAAGCCGGCGGCAGCAAGTTCCCCGAACCAGCGGCTCCTAAAAAATAATATGACTGTTCTCCGGCTCTACGACATTGCGGATCGTCTGGGATTGACTCTTCAGGGTGATGACGCGGAAATTACGGGCGTCAACACCCTGGAGAATGCCACACCTGATGAAATAAGCTTCCTGGCCAACCCCAAATACAGTGAACAACTGGCTGATACCCGGGCCTGCGCGGTTATTGTAACCCCGGAACACGCCGGGCAGGTACGCCGGGCACTTATAAGCCATAATCCCTATCAGGATTTTGGGCGGGTGCTGGAGTTGTTTGCCCTGCCACAGGGCAGCTTTTCCGGCGTCAGCCCTATGGCCTTTATTCACCCGGAAGCCGTACTGGGTAACAACGTTACCGTCTATCCCTTTGCGTACATTGGGCCTGGCGCTGTTATCGGCGCGGGGTGTGTGCTGTTCCCCGGGGTATATGTGGGCGAAAACTGCCAACTGGGCCAGGATACCACAGTATACCCCAACGCGGTGCTGATGGCTGGAACGCAGGTTGGCGATCACTGTATCCTGCATGCCGGCTGTGTACTGGGGGCGGATGGATTTGGCTTTGCCCGCACTCCGGGTGGAGTGCAAAAAATCCCGCAGCTTGGACACGTTTCCTTAGGCAACAATGTTGAAGTAGGAGCCAATACCACTATTGACAGGGCTGTACTGAAGGCCACGCGAATCGGCAACGGTACCAAAGTCGACAACCTCGTCCAGATTGGGCATAACGTTCAGGTGGGGCAAAACGGGTTTATTGTATCACAGGTGGGCATTTCCGGATCTACACATATTGGTGACAACTGTACCTTTGCCGGACAAGTTGGTATAGCCGGGCATTTGCATATTGGCAACAATGTGACCATCGGGCCGAAATCCGGCGTAGCAAAAAGCATTAGGGACAATGTTGTGGTAGGGGGGATCCCCACTGTGGATCAAAAAACATATATGCGTACTCTGGCCCTCATGCCGCGGTTTCCGGATGTTTTCAAACGGCTTTCCCGCCTGGAAAAAGAGCTAGAAAAATTTCAGAAAGCAGTGGCAGAAAACTCACACCATGACAGGGAGCCATTATGACCCGTCCAACAGCCTTCACCATTCATAAAATTTTGTCCTTCCTGCCCCATCGCTATCCATTCCTGCTTGTGGATCGGGTAAACGAACTGGTTGATGGCGAGTACATTAAAGCTCATAAATGTGTGAGCTTTAATGAACCATTTTTCCAGGGGCATTTCCCTGGCGTTCCGGTTATGCCGGGTGTGTTAATTATTGAAGCATTGGCGCAGGCAGGAGGGCTTCTGGTTCTACATTGTTTTGATTCTTCGGAAACGGAAGGCAAGCTGTTCCTCTTTTCCGGGCTGGAAAAGGTACGCTTTCGCCGTCCGGTATACCCCGGGGATAGGCTTGACCTAGAATGCCACCTGATCCGGCACAAACTGAAGCTCTGGAAAATGCATGGTAAGGCCTATGTGGAAGACCAGCTTGCGGCAGAAGCTGAACTGACAGCAGCCGTTACCGACCGTGAGGAAATGGCATGAGCGTAAGCCCAAGCATCCACCCTACAGCGATAGTGGCCCCAGATGTGGAACTGGGTGCCGGTGTGAAAATTGGCCCCTACGCTATCATTGAAGATAACGTCATTATTGGTGAAGAGAGTCAGATAGACGCGCACGCTGTTGTAAAGCGCTATACCCGAATGGGCCGCAAAAACCATATACATTCACACGCCCTAGTGGGTGGCGAACCGCAAGACCTCAAATTTCAGGGGGAAGTCACCTGGCTTATCCTGGGGGATGAGAATAATATCCGCGAATTTGCCACCCTGCATCGTGGTACCAATGGGGGTGGCGGTATAACACGCGTGGGCGACTACAACCTGTGTATGGCCTATTCACATGTAGCCCACGATTGCCAGGTGGGCAACGGGGTTGTGCTTTCCAACGGAGCTACCCTTGGCGGGCATGTACAAGTGGATGACTTTGCCATTATTGGCGGGCTTTCAGCTGTGCATCAGTTCAGCCACATTGGGGTACATGCCTTTGTGGGTGGCATGACCGGAGTTGCCCAGGATCTACCGCCATGGATGTTGGCTGCCGGCAGCCGTGCCCTGGTACACGGCCCCAATGTGGTGGGCCTACGCCGCTTTGGAGCAGGGCTTGAAACTGTCAGCGCACTGAAAAAAGCCTTCCGCCTGATCTGGCGCAGTGAGTTGCCACGCACGGAAGCGCTTGCACAATTGAGTACGGAGTTCGCTTCTATCCCTGAAGTTATGGAATTTGTCCGCTTTGTGCGCAGCAGCGAACGCGGTATCTGCCCGGTCGAAAAAAATCCGTCAAAAGGTCTTGACGATGAAGCCCCAACAGGCTAGAGAGTTTTGGCCAATAGCTTTAAGGTTGGCGCATAACGCCTTTGTAGCTCAGTAGGTAGAGCGCATCCTTGGTAAGGATGAGGTCAGCAGTTCAATTCTGCTCAAAGGCTCCAGAAGTTATAGGGGCTTACGGTGTTTCCGTAAGCCCCTTTTCGTAAGGGTACACCGCCCCCGATTTTGTATACCCCTTGTCTTTATATCCCAAGGCGTACTTATTAGAGCCACTGACGGCACTGTAAATCACAGCGGAGGCACGTATGATTACATTAAGTGAAACAGCTCAGCAGGAGCTGGAAGCCTATTTTGCGGATAAGGAAAAACCCCCCATTCGGGTATACCTTACGTCTGGCGGGTGACAGGGGCCACGCCTTATGCTGGCTCTGGATGAGCCTACTCCTGAAGACGATACCTTTGATATTAACGGTTTTACCTTTTGCATAGCCAAAGATCTGGCAGCGCAGGCCGGAGATGTGGCTATTGATCTCACTTATATGGACTTTACTGTTGAATCCAGAAACCCCTTTGGTGGAGGCGAAGGTGGGTGCGGCGGCTGCTCTTCCGGCAGTTGCGGTATCTAGCCGGAGCTTATAAAAACAAACCATAACCAGTTCGTTTTTATTATATAGGAAAAGCATAATTCGATCAGCAATGGGCCTGCTCCGGACTGTTGGCTTTCGGCTTTGCTTTTTCCCGGTTACATGGCATACTACACCCGCGTTTATGTTTTGTATTCACACGGAGTAGGTTATGGTTAAAACACTGTATATTATGGCTACGGAACCCAACAGTGGCAAGTCAACAATAACTCTTGGGCTGATGCAGCTTTTTGTGCGTCATATCCATAAGGTAGCTTTTTTTCGACCTGTTATTGAAGATACTCGTCCTGATGAACTGGATCATGATATTGATCTTATTCTGCAGCGTTTTAACCTGAATATTCGCTATGAAGATACATATGTTACCACCTACAGCGAAGCCCGTGATCTGATCACCAGCGGGAAAACAGATCTACTGCTTAGAAAGATCCTTCTCAAATATAAAGAGCTTGAATCCGAATACGATTTCATTCTCTGCCAAGGGACAAATTTCCTAGGTAGGCATGCTGCTTTTCAATTTGACTTGAACAGTGAAATTGCTGCCAATCTGGACATTCCCGTAGCATTGACTATCAATGGCTATGGTCGGGCAGTTGAGGATATACGGACAGCAGCTCGGACCAGCTTCGAGCTGCTACGGGAAAAACATCTGGAAATGGTGTGTGCCTTTGTCAACAGGGCTGCCCTTTCACCAGAACAGATCCGTGAATGCCGGGAATCTTTATGTAATGAAATATTCTGCCCCAATGCCCCCATATTCATTATCCCGGAAGAAATAGCCTTAAGTCGGCCGACCATGGGCGATGTGCAGAAATGGCTCAATGCCAAGGTGCTGTTTGGAAAAAATCGGTTGGACAATCAGATTCAGGATTACTCCATCGCGGCCATGCAGGCTGGAAATTTTCTGGAACATATCAAACAGGGGATGCTGGTAATCACGCCGGGAGACAGGTCAGACATTGTCCTAGCAAGCTTGGCCTCCCGTTACTCATATACAACACCGGATATTGCCGGCCTGTTGCTTACGGGGGGATTTACCCCACAGGAAACAGTGGCTTCACTTCTTAAGGGCATCTCACGGGCCCCGCTACCCATCCTATCAGTACCAGAGCCAACTTACCCTGCTTTGGAACGGCTTTTAACCATTAAACCTCGCATTGCTCCGGGAGATTATCGCAAAATCAATACGGCCCTGTCACTGTTTGAGCGTAATGTGGATACTGAAGCCCTGACTAACCGCATTATCAACCGGACATCTTCCCGCATCACGCCCATGATGTTTGAATTCAAACTGCTTGAACAGGCCAAACGGCATAAAATGCGTATTGTCCTACCGGAAGGAGAAGAAGAACGTATCCTCAAAGCAGCGGAAACTATTTGCCAACGTGAAGTTGTAGATCTGATTTTACTCGGCAACAAAACCATCATCGACAGAAAAATTACGGAAATGGGGCTGGAGCTGCCTGGTGCCCAATATGTACAGCCACTGGATTCACCGGAATATGAAGACTATGTGCAAACATACTATGAAATGCGCAAAGCTAAGGGCATAAGTTTGGACGAAGCCAGGGATAAAATGGCTGACCCAACCACCTTTGGCACTATGATGGTGTACAAAAATGCTGCTGATGGTATGGTTTCAGGTTCCATCACCACTACAGCGCATACCATCCGCCCCGCTTTTGAAATTATTAAAACCAAACCCGGGTTTTCCATTGTTTCCAGTATCTTCCTCATGTGTCTGCAAGACCGTGTGCTTGTTTTTGGTGACTGCGCGGTAAACCCCAACCCCACGGAGGAACAGCTTGCTGACATTGCCATCTCTTCAGCCCACACCGCAAAAACCTTTGGCATAACGCCCAGAGTGGCCATGCTTTCGTACGCAACAGGGGCGTCAGGTAAAGGTGAAGATGTGGACAGAGTAATAGCCGCAACCAAACTGACTAAAAAACGGGCTCCTGAATTGCTGCTGGAAGGACCTATTCAATATGACGCAGCCATTGACCCGGAGGTTGCCCGAACAAAGGCTCCCCAAAGCCAGGTGGCCGGGAAGGCAACTGTCTTTATTTTCCCCGATCTCAATACAGGAAACAACACCTATAAGGCAGTACAACGGGCAGCCAATGCCATTGCCATTGGCCCTGTTTTGCAGGGGCTTAACCGCCCGGTAAATGACCTCTCCAGAGGTTGCACCGTCCCAGATATTATTAATACGGTAATGATTACTGCTATCCAGGCACAGGCAGAAAAAGGCCTTCGCCCATTCAAGGAATAAATGACTTGCCCGAAGGGCAGCTCGTTACAGGCTTCAGTACAGCAAGGAGAAGACATGAACGTTTTAGTGATTAATTCGGGAAGTTCTTCCTTCAAGTATCAGCTTGTCAATATGAAGGACATGCGGGTTTTGTGCAGCGGGCTTGTGGAACGCATCGGCGAAGATATGGGGTCTCTTATACACAAAGTTGCTCCAGATACAGAAAATGAAAAAAAAATCACACAGAATCGCCGTTTTTTGACCAGTGCTGAAGGGATGCGGGCTGTTGTCGCCGCTATTACCGACACGGAGCATGGCGTTATCAAATCCACTAAAGAAGTACACGCTATAGGGCACCGGGTAGTTCTTGGTGGTGAGGAAATTAAAGAATCTGTTGTCATCAACGAAGCTGTCAAAAAAATCATCCGAAACTATATTCCCCTGTCCCCTTTGCACAACCCAGCCAGCCTGGCTGGCATAGAATACGCCGAAGTCCTTTTCCCTGGGGTACCCAATATCGGTGTATTTGATACAGAATTTCATCAAACCATGCCGAAAAAGGCCTACCTCTACCCCATCCCTTACCGCATGTACTCTGATTATCGTATCAGGCGCTATGGCTTTCATGGTACATCACATCGCTATGTAACCCATCGTGCGGCGGAATTTCTGGGCATTCCTGTTGATCAAGTAAACCTCATCACCTGCCACCTAGGCAATGGCTGCTCCATGACCGCCGTACAAAACGGCGCAAGTATAGATACCACCATGGGTACAACCCCACTTGACGGATTGATGATGGGAACACGCTGTGGAGAAATTGACCCGGCCATTGTGCCCATTCTGGTAAAGGAAACAGGCCGTACACCTTCGGAAATCGATTTGCTGCTGAACAAACAATCCGGCCTCAAGGGCATTTGCGGTATGTCTGATATGCGCGATATCCATAAGGCCTGTGACGCAGGGGACAAACGCGCTGCACTGGCACTGGACATGTTTGTGTACCGGATTCGCAAATACATTGGTGCCTACGCTGCAGTACTGGGGCGTGTAGACGGCATTGTTTTTACCGCCGGTATTGGAGAAAACGACACCATTCTCCGCAGTATGGTCTGCAATAATATGGACTTGTTTGGTATTGTGCTGGATGAAAATCTCAATGCCGAACGATCGAATAAAGCCCGCAAAATAAGCGCAGCAAACTCGCGTATTGCCGTATTGGTGGTTCCCACCAATGAAGAGCTGGAAATAGCCCTGACAACTGCCAGAATTGTCAGGGAAAAGAACCTTACCTGAACCAATAAGGCTGCCTGCCACAGGGAGGCAGCCTTAACATCAATCAAAGGCTAACGGCAATAAAAAGAAACCGTTGCCGAGCCGCCCTGCCATGTTGCCTGCGAAACAACATCAACAATTTCTACCTGCTGCCCTACAGAGTCGCAAATTTGCCTAGCCTGAGCGGAAACAAAGGCTCGGGCCCCCGCTACTCCGCCCTCGTACATTGTCAGCTCAGCAGAAAGGGTATGCAGATCAGGGTCAGATCCGGGTTGTTCAGTACGTACATATGGTTCATCGACCGATGCAGCAGTCTGCGGCGCTTCAGAAGCCGCACAGGCAGAGAGAAGCAGCACCCCCACGCACAGGAAAAAGGCTTTCCACATAATATCATCCAACTGTTACGGTTAATATGGCATCGGGAGGCTGCCCCATATCCCGATCACCTGCGCAAGCAATATAGCCAATATTGCATGTGCAAACAATACCTGCCAACAGTAGAGAGTCGTGTTGCCTTTCCACCGCTACACGGCAGGCAGCAGACCCGCATCGCGCGAAGTCCTTCACGGCTCCGGCGGCCCTGTACGCGCCAACCAGGGCAAGCACGCCCCGCGCCGTACGCTTAAGCGTGTCCTCCAGCTCTCTCACTTCTCTTTTCGTATTAGCGGCGGCGGAACCGATCTGATTCAAGCGTTGAACGCCCGTCACCGCTCCCCTGTCATCAAATTTTAGTTCAAGCAGAAATGTGGGCATGGCTGCCTCCTGGCTGTCAGAATTTGGGATAAGTCTGCATCGTGAAGGGGAAGAAAAAAGGGGTTGTTGGAGAGTTTATTATTTTCTGATATTATTTTTGAAACAACATGAAAAAACTCTGCGCCTTATTTTTCATCGCCCAACCAGCGGAGGTATTCGTTGGAACGATATCGAAGCGTTGTTTATATCGTTAGGCGCGGAAATAACAAAAGCGGAAGGTTCTCGTATTTGTGTCCGTCTTTTTGGCGATAGGCGGGTTTTTCACAGACCTCATCCTTCTCCCAACACGGATAAAGGTGCCATCGCCAGCATCCGCCGATGGCTTGAAGAAAATGAAGTATTGCCATGAAAAACATTATGGAATTTGACGGTGGCTATCGGGCTGTCATTGCATATGATTCTGAAAATGAAATGTTTCGGGGGGGGGGGAATTTATC
>CAYRKU010000027.1:0-3116 GCA_964425055.1 uncultured Lawsonia sp.
GTTCCTATATTATGACTCATGCCGAAAAACTATCGCAATTGCTACATCTATCCTCCCGAAAAAGTATAGACTCTTTCAAAAGCATTGCACACCACTCCCTTTTTCAAGGACTTATCAGCATCTCAGCGTGAAAGTCGAAACCATCCCAACCGTATCTAAATAGATTCAGAGACGTATTCTCATAAGTTATAAATAAATTGGCACCAGCAAAAAAAGAGGCTCCCTTAAGGCTGACTTACACTCACAGGAATAACCTAGCACTATAGGAAAGACCTGAATTTGCCGCTATCAGGGCTTTATCTGCGCAAGTCTCCTAAGCACAGGGGAAAAAGACTGCATTGGCAATCCATGATCAACACAACCGAACTACCACACCCTGCCGTGGCCCGACAGCCTGCACAGTTTCTGCCTCCGAGCTCTCTTGCGCATACCTGTTATCCACAACCGGTACCGATCAATGGACGGATCACACGTGCACATCATTGGTAACTGTAGTTATAAAGTATGAATTGTATAACATGCTGCGGTAATGTGCCACAGCACTGTTTCAGTCTGATATGTTCATTGCTATCAAATCGATATTTTTATAGGGTCATGCCTAGCTGAGAGGGCATGAATAGCCTAAAAGGCTAGGCACTGAAAAACAGGTATGCATATCATTAAAAATTTCCGAGGCTAACATCCGGCAAATTGTGAAGCTTTTTTCTGTTGATTTGACGGCTTCACAGATTGCCAACTTGACCGGAATCAACCGGAATACCGTGAACCGGTACTTCTCTGGCATATGGGAGAGGGTTACTTTCTATTGTGAAAAGAAGAATCTCCTGTAAAGAAGTTGACGAAAGCTATTTGAGCGCCTGAATAGTCCGGGGTAACGAGGCCGTGGCGCACGGGGGAAAACCATTGTTTACGGCTTGTTCAAGAGGAATGGGCGAGTCTATACAGAAATAGTCCCTGGGGAATTATCCGAGAGGGCGTGTAGACCTTGAAAGCCTCATCCATTCGGATGGCTGGCGTGGATACGATGGACTTGTTGATCTTGGCTGCCAGAAGCACTTTCGCGTGGGACACGGTAATGTAATAATGAATTTGCCAACAAACACTCACATCTCAATGGGATAAAAAGCTTCTGGGCTTATGCCAAAACGAGACTTGTACGCTTTCGCGGCCTTTAAAAACATACATTCTATTTTTCATTTGAATGAATGTGAGGTTAGGTTTAATCATAGCAAGAAAACATCTATCTGCTGATCCTCAAATTGCTCAGAACTTCTCCTCTCAGCTAGTCATGACCCATTTCTTTTTGCCATTTCGCGTGCATCTCTTTGCATGGCTCTATAGCTAATATAGTAAAATATATACACAATTTTTCAATCTGTTATTGTCGCTATAACACGACAGAAAGCTCCCCTTTCAGTGCTGTTTTTGCGACAGATCTGATAAAAAATAGTCCTGGAGAGATTCACTCTACCTCCCCTTCCTGTACTCTCCTGCTAATTGTCTTTCGTACCAATCTGGCGAAAATCACGAATGAAGAAGCATTATAAAGTTTGGCACTTGCTATCAGGGCGTTTGCAGCAGGCATTTGCTACAGGGAGAATTTGTGTTTTTAACGGTACAAGTTTCCATCGTGCCACCTTTTTGTTTTGCCCCATGTTTTTATGCCTGTTGTCAGGATCCCGCCAAAATGAAAAACTTATTCTGTTTTTAGTCTTTTTTGTTACAGATGCTTGTTCAATATTTATAACCTTCCAGAAATTTTTACACATTTTTATGTTAGGCATTGCCCCTGCAAAGGGCATGTCCACTCTGGCAAAAAAGACAGGCATCCCCAGAGAGAGCCTGCATCAATCATTTTCTGGAAAAGACAATTCCGGACTTAATACCTTGAAAATTGCTGATGCTCCTGACTACACGCTCACATTAAGAAAGAAATCCATTGCAACCCCACAAAAATGAAAAAACCTACCGTGGTACATCAGGGCGGGCCTGCAGGCATTTCAGCTCGTTCTCATCTGGTATGCCTCAAAATTAACGGCAAGAAGAGTAGCCCCCCCTTACGCCCCGTGGGCTGAGTACAATCTGCCACAGCTGAATATCCCTGGCCCGGAAGGCTGCGGCACAGCTCAGCAAATAATAATTGTACATCCGGCGGACTCGTTCGGTACACTGGAAAATACCTTCTGCAAAGCCCTTTTCAAAACGTTTGTACCAGGCCATAAGTGTGGTATCATAATCAGCACCAAAGTTGTGCCAGTCTTCCATAATGTAGCGGCCCATAATGGCTTTGGTGATGCTAGTTAGAGATGGTAGCACCCCATTGGGGAAGATGTATTTGCTGATCCATGGGTCTGCACCTGCCTTCTGCACATTGCTGCCTATGGTATGCAGGAGGAAAAGCCCATCGTCATCAAGCAGACGCCGCGTTGTATCCATATATGTCAGATAATTTTTCCGGCCCACATGTTCAAACATGCCAACAGAAACAATTCTGTTAAAGCTGCCTGTCAGCGAGCGGTAATCTTCCAGAATCCAGTTGACCTTATGCTCCGGATCATGTTCTCTAGCGTAGGCAATCTGCTCTGTCGACACAGAAATACCAGTAACTTTCACCTTGTACCTGTCCGCCATATAGCTAGCCAGACCGCCCCAACCACAGCCAATATCCAAGACTGTCATGCCTTCCCGCAGCTGCAGTTTACGACAGATCAGCTCCATTTTGTTATTTTGTGCATCATCCAGAGAAGAAACGCCTTTCCAGTAACCGCAGCTGTAATTCATGGTGGGCCCAAGCATACAGGCAAACATATCGTTGCTGAAATTATAATGCTGCTCCGCCACCATGGATGCGCGGCTAACGCTCTGCATATTGAACAGTGTTTGCCCCAGTGCCAGCAGATATGAAGGGAGGTTGCTTTTCAACTTATCCTCAAGCTGTGCCTGGATAGCTTTGCAGAACATTACGTCCAGAGATGCACAATCCCACCACCCTTCCATGTAGGCCTCGCCTGCGCCCAAGGTGCCCTGTCTCATCACGCGGGGATACAGATCTTCGTTATGTACCTGAATATCCCAAGGCCTGTTGCCACCAATGCGAATATCAGCTTCACCCAGCA
>CAYRKU010000027.1:3126-16046 GCA_964425055.1 uncultured Lawsonia sp.
TTCGCGTTCATACATCCACCATATCCTCAAATCCCAGTGTGGGAACGGCGTGTCGCACTCACAACGGAATGCATATACCCATGGCAGGGTGAACTCCAACATTTATCGCCTGGGATGCATCACTCGGCTAATGCACATCCATTCGCGTTGATTTATACACTTTTTTAATTATTCTCTTGTATTGGGACCGTCAAGGGATGGTTTAATATTCTGCCTGCATACACAATGTAAAGGGTGTATCTTGATTGTGCCTGCCCTTTGCAGATACAGGGACACGCTATTTTTATTCCTAGTGTTGCTAATATGGAGGAAATCATGTAAACTCAATATATGTTAACTGGGTATCGCCAGTTTTTGGTACCAGCTTCGGAGGCGGCAATGACCCCAAAGCAGCCTGGATCATAACGGGCCTAGCGTAACGCTTCGTCCGTTTCCTTTTTACATCAAGGAGGCGTACATGAGAGACGTGGTTATCTGCAGCGCGACCCGCACTGCCATTGGAGGGTTCAACGGAACTCTCTCCCCCCTGCAAGCTTCTGACCTTGGTGCTGTTGTGATCAAAGCTGCCATTGACAAAGCAGGCATCTCTCCAGATCAGGTCGAAGAAGTTGTTATGGGCAATGTATTGCAAGCTGCCTGCGGGCAGGGGCCGGGACGGCAGGCAGCTCTTGGCGCCGGTGTGCCCATTACTACCCCCGCCTATACGATAAACATTATTTGCGGCTCTGGCCTCAAGACAGTAGCCAACGCTTCTCAGGCCATTAAGTGCGGCGATACTGACATTATGGTTGTTGGCGGCATGGAAAGCATGACCAACGCACCCTTTGCCCTGACCAAAGCCCGCTCCGGGTATCGTATGGGCAATGGTGTGCTCATCGACACCATGATCAGTGACTCACTCTGGGATGTGTACAACAATTACCATATGGGCATCACTGCGGAAAATGTCGCGGCTCAATACAATATCAGCCGTGAAGATCAGGATGCCTTTGCTCTTGCATCCCAGCAAAAAGCAGCTAAAGCCATTGCCGAAGGCAATTTCAGGGCCGAAATCACGCCTGTGACCATCCCCAGTAAAAAGGGCGACATCATTTTTGATACTGATGAACATGTTCGCCCCCAAACCACAGCAGAAGCTTTGGCCAAGCTGCGCCCCGCATTTAAGAAAGACGGCGGCACCGTAACCGCTGGCAATGCCTCCGGCATAAATGACGGTGCCGCGGCTCTGGTGCTTATGTCAGCAGACAAAGCAAAAGCACTTGGCCTTACGCCCATGGCCAGGATTATCGGCCACGGTACTGGCGGTGTGGATCCTTCTGTTATGGGCATCGGACCCATCCCTGCCACGCAGAAAGCCATGAAAATGGCAGGCATCGATTCTACTGATGAATTTGACCTTATCGAAGCCAATGAAGCCTTTGCGGCGCAATGCCTTGCTGTGGCCCGGGCGTTGAACTTCCCGGCTGACAGGGTGAATGTTTCTGGTGGTGCCATTGCCCTAGGCCATCCCGTGGGCTGCTCTGGCGCACGTATTCTGGTGACCCTGCTGCACGGTTTAAAGCGCACAGGTGGCAAACGCGGTCTGGCTACACTGTGCATCGGCGGCGGCATGGGTTGCTCGCTTATTGTGGAAATGCTCTGATTTTTAATTGCTGTAGAGCCGGCAACCGTTATCAAAAGACTGCGGTTGCCGGTTTTTATTCGGTTTACCGCATCAAGGCAGACACAATACCTCCGGTTTAGGCCTAATATATGGTTTTGTTCCAGGTGTACAGCACGCCTACCACAACATCCCCTGATTGGCTACGGGTATAGCAGGAATATTCTGTTGCCGCAGTGACACACTGCCAAACAAAAAATTGTGGCCCGGTGGAAGAATCGCGCTGCCTGTATGCTCGTATTGAAAACTTATAACTGTATCCAGACACTAAAATAGGATCAAAAGACCAGCTTTTGATCCAAAGTAGCCATCTTTGGCGGAAGCGTATAGGAGTCGAACCTACCTACGACCTTTCGACCGTACACCAGTTTTGAAGACTGGGCGCCACACCGGTGACGAAACGCCCCCAATATAACAGAAAACACGTTTCAAGTAGCTGTTTCTGTATAAACCGTCAAGTTTTTCGTACATGACAGCTGCCTGGCTCCTAGCTCCTCTTATACCCCAGGTGTTCGGAAATGAAACATGCCGCTTCCCGTACACCTGCGGCAATAGGTCGATCCCCGGAAAGACGTTGTGCAGATCCGGCAAGGGTAACTTGCTGCCACTACATGCCCGGTATGGTCAAATACAGGCCCCCACACTCCACAAATCTGATTCGTATTCACCGCGATCTGTAGAAAAAACCGTGTTTGCGAATAGTCTGCAGTTCGGCATACGGGGTTAGGGCATCAGTAACAGTAAGGGGTAAACGTGCCCCCCCCCACACTCTCTTCGGATACAGGTATCTACTGTCCGTGAGCAGTCTATGGTTATAGATGAACAGTACTTCAGTATCGGAAGTATTCCAGGTGAACCGCATCCTGATGTCGAGCAACCAATTTGCCCATTATATTTTTGCTTCATGCAGCAGATCGATATCCGCCTACCTTCCGGGTGACGCGACAGATACCCCCAGGTATTCCAGTGTAGCTGCAATGCCATCACAGTGCTTTTATTTAAACCCAGTTGTGAACTCAATTTGCCTAACGCAGCATCACTGCCCGATGCTTCCACACATTCCAAACAGCCATGCCCGATGGATTGAATAGTTTTTGGCTACATCATCTATGATTTTGTAAATTCATCACTGACGGCCCTTCGAGGCTTTCAGGCAGGCAATATACTCCTGATTTCCTTTTGGGCCTTTTATGGAGGAAGGAACAACGCCAAGCAGCTGTAACTGCAAGTGTTCCCGACAAAAAAGAATAATCTTTTCCACAGCTTGCTGCCGCAGAGCCGGATCTCGCACAATACCTTTATCGGTTTGACGCGGTCCTACTTCAAATTGAGGTTTCACCAATGCTGCCACAACCCCGCCCTGCTTCAGCCAACGCACACAGGCAGGTAAAATTAGCGTCAGCGAAATAAAGGAAACATCAGCTACTATCATATCCACAGCTTCCGGAATAAGATCCGGCATCGCGGTACGTATATTGACCCTCTCCAGAGATACGACACGAGGATCAGCCCGTAGCCTTTCATGCAGCTGCGCATGGCCAACATCAACCGCATACACCCTGGACGCACCATGCTGCAACAGACAGTCAGTAAAGCCACCGGTTGAGGCACCTGCATCCAGGCAGACAAGACCATGCACATCCAGTTTAAAATGCTCAATGGCGGTAAGCAGCTTATAGGCACCACGGCTGACAAAGCGCTCCCCTTCCAGCAGGGAAAATAGAGTATCTGCTGGATATTTGTGCCCTGGTTTATCAATTTTCAACGGCTGCTGCCCCGGCTCAGCCTGCAGAACAACCTTTCCGGCCATGATTAGGCGATGGGCCATTTCACGGCTTTCAGTCAGCCCCTGTGCAAACACAAGTTCATCCGCACGTCTGTTTTTTTGCGCCATAGCTCACCGTTGTGGCCGAAACTATTTGCTGGCCAGTGACATGGCCGAAAAAATATGGGCACATTGGATATAACAACGTAATTAGGATTCATTATACCCGAAATCACGCTGTATACATACTCCCGGCTTACCCTTACAACCAATCAAACCATTCTTTCCACGATCCTGTAATCTGATCGTGAGCTTCCTGCGACTCTTGTTCGCGATACTTGTAATAGGAGGCCAATGCTTTTTGCTGCGCATGATCCCGCACATCGGTAACATCTGGAAAGTTATCTACAATATATATATAGCGCCGCCAGGCAGAGCCATATTTTTTCATGTTCCAGAATACATCGCCCAGATAGAGTTCATGTTCCGCAATGATACGTCGGGCGTTTATGATTTCCGCTTCCGCTTTTTGGGCATATTCACTGTCGGGATAGGTTTCCCGCAAGCGGCTGAAATATTCAACGGCTTCCTGCATGGCTGTCGTTTCACGATCTACGGAAATAAAACTCTTAAGATCAGCCATACCCACCTGGTACAGCACATAAGGAATGGCATCATGCCGTGGATGGAGAGACTCAAACTCTTTATACGCTTCTGCTGCCTCCGAATATTTTTCATCAAGGAACAGCACATCACCCAAAGACAACTCTGCCTCAATAGCATAGGGGCTAAAGGGGTAATTATCCTTCAGCTTTGAATAATATTCTGTAGCTAGGCCATAATTTTTGTCCCGCATGGCATCATTGGCACCTTCATACAGCTCCTGCGCTGTATCTTCAGGTGGGGGCAAAAAAAAGTAATCAATAATCCCACATCCTGAGAGAAGCGTGAGGCACATTGCCAGTATCAGGTGACGAAAATACATAGGCTAAGCGTCCAGTTGTTCAATATATATGGAAGCAGCATTAGCTGCGGTTGCTCCATCGCCAACGGCTGTCGCTACCTGTCTGCACAATTTGGACCGGATATCCCCAGCTGCAAATAACCCAGGCAGATTAGTGCGCATTTCACAATCTGTAACAATAAAACCCAGCGCATCCCGCTGAATATCTTCGGGTAGAAAATCAGCCTGCGGATCATACCCGATAAAAATAAACAATCCGTTTACCTCCAGCGAGGAGCGGATCCCGGTTTTGACATTTTGCAGAACAAGAGATTGCAGTTCCTCTTCTCCTACAATTTCGGCCACTACAGTATTCAGTACAGGCTCAATACGATCAACATTAGCCCAGATTTTATCCTGATACACCTTGGCCGCCCGGAAGCTTTCCCGGCGATGGATCAGGTATACTTTGGCAGCAATGCGTGAAAGATACATGGCTTCTTCCAGGGCAGCGTTGCCACCACCAACAACGGCAACTGTCTGATTGCGAAAAAAATTACCATCACACAGTGCGCAGTAAGATACACCGCGCCCCGTAAGCTCCTGCTCCCTGGGAAGGCCAAGCTGGCGTGGGTTTGCCCCTGAGCACATAAGTACACATTTGGCGTTGACTGTGGCCTTACCAACTGTCAGCGCCCAACCCGAAGCTGATTGTTCCATAGCACTTACGGTATCGTTATACCGCTGCAGCGTATAGCTTTTCAGATGATCGGCAAAGGCTTCCGCTAGCTCCCAGCCATCAATTCCTTTTGGGAAACCGGGATAATTTTCAATGGATGCTGTTTTTAAAATCTGACCGCCAGGGGCAAACATTTCAACCAGAGCAACGGAAACCCCTGCGCGGCAGAGATATAATGCAGCAGTGATCCCCGCCGGGCCACCACCGATAACTACGGCATCATAGCTGCTCATGCCAGTGCCTTTTGATCAATCATGGCAACAATAGTTGCTTTGGGTACGGCGCCGGTTACCTGGTCCACTACTTCACCGTTTTTAAACAGAATCAGGGTTGGGATGGCGCGGATGCCATATTTTCCCGGGGTAACTGGGCTTTCATCCACATTCATTTTCACTACGGAAATTTTGCCCTCGTAATCGTCAGAAAGTTCTTCAATTATTGGACCAATGGCACGGCAAGGGCCGCACCACGGTGCCCAGAAATCCACTAGCACCGGAAGCTGAGACTGAAGTACTACGGCAGAAAAATTTGCGTCATTAACCTGAGTAGCCATATTGCGTGCTCCTTAAAAATCAACGTGGTTTGCGGAAAAGCAGGCTCAAAGTACTGCCCTACGCCGTTAAACTATAGAAACGCCCGGTGTCAAGTGTTGTAGAGTATACTATCCTAAAGGGTGTTTCAGAAGACAACAGTCATCGGGCAGATGTTGTCCCCTGGGAACAGCTGAGAAGGACAGATCATGCCCCAAACCACGCTCAGCCAGCAGTTCCCCCGTATAGGCGATCATCACTCCATTATCGGTGCACAGTTGCGGTGAAGGCAGCAACAGCGGTATGCCCACTTCAGCAGCCAGTTGTTGCATTGCTGCCCGTACCTGGGTATTGGCAGCCACTCCACCGGCCACAATAATACCGTTAGTACCCTGCCCAGTTTTCTGGTGCAGGGCCTTACGCATTTTCAGCGTAAGCGTGTCAGCAACAGCCAGCATGTACGAAGCGCACACATTGCATAGTTCCTGTGGTGCAGCATCCGTACCTGTATCCCGTACATATTTACCGGCCTTCAACAGATTAGGATGCTCCTGCACGTATAGGAGCGCAGCTGTTTTCAGACCACTGAAGCTGAAATCAAGGCTATCCACATGTACATATGGCCTGGGGAACATCCCCGCATCAGCCTGCCCCAATTGGGCCATCCTATCCAGTAATAGGCCACCTGGGTACGGAAGCCCCAACATTTTAGCAAATTTATCACATGCTTCGCCGGCAGCATCATCCAGTGTTCTACCCAGCAGCAAAAGCCTGTCGGGAGCATCGATCCGGTAAATATGTGTATGCCCTCCGGATACCAGCAGCCCAAGCAAGGGAAAATGAAGCTCGTGCTCCACACCTGCGGCCAGCAGATGCGCGTGCAGATGATTCACCGCCACCAGCGGCCTGTCGCAGGCAAGGGCCAACCCTTTACCGAAGGCCACACCCACCAGCAGTGCCCCCAACAGCCCTGGGCCACGCGTTACGGCAATAACCTCCACATCACTGGGCAACATCCCGCTGCGGCGCATCAATTCATCGTACAGCACGCCAATATAACGGTAATGCTCCCGCGAGGCCAGCTCTGGAACAATACCGCCAAACAAAGCGTGCACATCCATTTGTGTGGCCAATACCGAAGCCACAGTCTGCCCATTGCGCACAAGGGCCAGTGCCGTTTCGTCACAGGAAGTTTCAATTCCAAGGCAGAGCATAAAATTACACTGACTAACAACTTCCAGTAAATACTGCTCTGCCCGTTACCCTTTGTAAATTTCGTTTACAGCTTCCACGTCCTTGCGGGAGCCAATAAACAGGGGTACGCGTTCGTGCAGCGTCTTTGGCGTTATATCCAGTATACGGCGTTGGCCATCACTGGCTGCTCCACCGGCATTTTCGACTACAAAGGCCAGGGGCGATGCCTCACACAAATAGCGCAGCTTGCCGCGGCTTTTGCCACGGCGGCTGTCCGGCGGATACATGTAGATGCCACCATAAAGCAGTGTCCTGTGAAAATCTGCCACCAGAGAGCCTACATACCTGGCTGAGGAAGGCCTCCGCCAAGATTCCTCTGGGTGCTTGAAATAATCGATCGCAGCCCGGGCCTTATCGTCCCAATGGCTCCAATTTCCTTCATTTACAGAATAAATATGGCCTTCTTCCGGTATCCGAATATCCGGATGGGACAGCAAAAATTCACCCACACTTGGGTCAAGCGTAAAGCCGTGTACACCCTGTCCGGTGGTATACACCAGCATGGTGGAGGTACCATACAAAAAATATCCTGCTGCTACCTGTTCGGAACCTGGCTGTAAAATTTCATCCAATTCCACTTCGCCAAATTTCCCGGGGCGACGCCGGAGGATAGAAAAAATCGTCCCAACATTGATGTTTACATCAATGTTGGAGGAACCATCCAATGGATCAAATACAAGCATATAGTTCCCACGGGGGAACGCGGCTGACACGCGCACCAGATCTGCATTTTCTTCTGAAGCAATGGCACACAATACCCCGGAGCGCTCCATCCTGTACAGGAGAACACGGTTGGCAAAGTCATCCAATTTTTGGACGTTTTCTCCCTGCACGTTGATGTCACCGGTACCGCCAAGAATGTCAAGAAGCCCCGCTTTATTCACACTACGGCCAATAATTTTTGCTGAAAGTACAAGGTCATGAAACAAAGCGGTAAAATGGCCCGTAGCCTGTGGCGACCTCTGCTGCTGGAGTAGAAGATGTTCAGTAACGGTAATTTCAGAAGACATGAGCCCTCCTTATGGGTTCAATAAAAGGCAATGCGTACAACTTTTCCGTAGCAAACGGTTCAGTCCGAAATGGGCTGCTCTTCCATCTCAAGCCCACGCACAGGAGGCAGTGGAGCCAGTAACAGGCTTCCGGAAGATTGGTCCAAAAGTTGTGACTCTGTCACCGGCATGTCTGATCGGTATGGAGATACTGAGAGAGAATCGCCTCCCTGTTCCGTAAAAGTCCCTTTAATCGGTGTGGCAAACACAATCGGTTGCTTACCGATAAACCGTGCCAGCCAGATAAATTCTCCATTACTGTTGGATACGATGCCCCGTGTGGTATCGCGGGTAACTGCGGCCCAATCTTCATTAGCCAACGGTGTGGACGAAAGATCAAATTTGCCAGGCCACAATACCCCTTCTGGCGCAAGAATTACCATATCCTCCGTACCATTGGTATAGGAAAAGAGAGCCCGTATGTCAAAATGGGCCACAAGCATACCTTTCATTTCACTATCCACATATACGGGTATCCCAACCATCACTTCAGGCCCCAAGGGAGTACCGTACACCATGCCGCGCAGCCCGCGCATCTCTCCTTTACGGGCTTCAGCCTGGGCAATTGCCGTAAAGTCAAGTGGTTTCATAGAAGAAGGTGGATCCTGGGCAAGAATGTTCCCCGCCGGGTCTACCGCGGCAAGGCCACTCAACCACGGGAAGCGGGTAAACAACGTGTTAATCGATTCGCCAGTCGGGGGTCTGTCTGCATTTTGCAAATAGCGTTCTAACTGCTCCAGCTGAATGTCAATACCCACCATACGGGCTGCAAGGCGTGCCTCTGCATCAGAAAGCGTACCTTTTTCCTCATAATCAATGGTAGCCGGAGCATTGATATAGGTATAATAAAACGATTTTGTACTTTTCCAAGATTGTTCCAGTGTTGAACACCCTCCCAGCAGGGAAACTGCCCCCACTAATGCGGCAACGGCAAGTGAATAACGCAACGCCACCAAACCTCTCCTACCGGACGGGCACGCCTAGTGCGTGCGCCCGTGCTTCTAGGCGATCCGCCAATGATTCCAGAAAAGTATTCAATTCGACAGTGTCGGAAAATTCCATCTCAGGGCTGTCTTCAGCTTCCGCCACAGAAGTATCTTCCGGGCCGGCCACAGCTTCAGGCAAAAAGTTACTGCCCATTTGCATTTCCAGGCGTTGAATACACGCCTGTAGCGAACCCCGTTCTGCCATATCTGTGGCACGGCGTTCCAGCTCCTGATAAATGGCCAGTGCTCCTACCAAATCACCCTGTTCTGCCAATACGTTGGCCATGGAACGCGTGCGAAGTGATGGGGTATCTTCCACCGAAATGTGTTCTCCCTCGCCCTCACGGCCAGAAACATGGGGGGCAGTTATCTGTACATCCGGCAGCGTGCGCAGCACAGGCCCTGCCTGCCTGCCTATGGAGGCAACAGTACTCTGCGACGCAGCTTCCCCTTCTAGGTCAGCCAAGCCACGCTCTAGCAGTGCCTCTACGCCCATGCCTTCGTGGCGCAGCGCCACAGCCATAAGGCGCAGTGGCAAGGCAAGCCTAGGCTGCTCCTGCCGAGCATATTGGGCCCATACGTCCCAAAAAGCGGGATACTTTTCAAGCAGAGTGCACAGTTTGGCAACCTCTTCCCGCAGAGCAATTTCATCATTACGCTCAGAAAGCAGCTGAACCAGCAGTAGACGTGCTTCAAAAAAATCTGGGTGCCAGAGCATCCCCTTCTGCAGCACACAGACGGCCTCCCCTTTTCTATCGGATGCACATAACATCTCAGCCAAATGAAAAAACAAACGGGAGGAGCGATCCTGTTGAAGGATTTCACCGTACAGTTCAATTCTTTCGTTCAATCCCGGTTTCTGCAGCATCCTTCTCCTCTGTGAACAGATAAAGAATTTCATTTTCGCGAACAAAATTCAACCGTTGTCGAATCATTTTTTCTAGATATTTTTCATCGGACTGCAGAAGGCGGATCTCCTGGCTCAATGCTGCATTAACCACATTATAACGCTCGATCTCACGGGTCAGTTCAGTATGTTGTGCTACCAGCTCCCTATAGGAAACAATACTTTGCGTGCCGTAGAAAAGCCGACAGACCAATGCGACATTCACCAGAATCGCAATGGCAAGGACGCACTTTTTCCATAAAGCTGTCTTAACATTGTGGGGATGGCTGCTGTGCGCGTTCATTCCCGATTCCTATTCCGCCAATTGGCGTAAAATCCCATGAAGTAGTTCCAACCGGAAAATACGGTAAGCGCCAAAGCGATATACAGCAAAAAAAGCCCAATCATGTGAAAGTTGATACCAAGCACCGGATGATGCAGAGTTAAGGGAATAATGGCCACAATTTGCATGACTGTCTTCAGCTTCCCGTATTTATCAGCTGCAATAACAACGCCTTCATCCGCTGCAATGGCCCGTAGCCCGGTAACGGCCAGATCCCGCCCAATAATGATAATGGTTACCCATGCCGGCACCCAGCCCAGCCTGGTAAACATGATCAGCATGGAGCAAATCAAAAGCTTGTCCGCCAAGGGATCCAAAAACTTCCCAAAGCTGGTGACCATGTCGCTTTTACGGGCAACATGACCATCCAAAAAATCGGTAAACGAAGCCACGCCAAACAACAGTGCCGCCAGAAAGCAGGCAAACTTTCCCGGCCAGTGAAGCAAAAAAATAATAGGAATGACAAAAAAAATACGGACCAGAGTAAGCTGATTGGCCAAGTTAAACATATGGCAATACCTGTTTAGGCAGTTTTTTCGTTTATAACACAATTATAGTGAAAGGCAAATACCCAAACCGGTATTCAACAGGATACTTATAATGAGTACATCAGGGCAACTAGGGGAATTTTCAAAAAAAGTTTCAAGCCACAGTTAGGCTCCTTCCGTAGCGGCGATCACAGCATCAGCCAGGGTTAGAAACGCTTTTTTGGCTGGAGAATCTCCCTCAAAGGCCACAACAGGTTCACCAAGATCGGCGGCAATCACCGCTGCAGGGTCCAAAGGGATAGCAGTTAAAAATGGCAGGCCGTAACGTTTAGCCAGTTCCCGGCCACCACCTTTTTTAAACAAATCAATTTCCCGGCCGCAGTGCGGGCAGAACAGGCCGCTCATATTTTCCACTACACCCAAAATTTTTCCATGAACCTGCATGAGAAAATCCAAGGCCTTGCGCACATCAGCCAGGGAAAGCTCCTGCGGTGTGGTCACCACAATGTTTTGAGCATCTGGTATAGCGTCTAGAACAGTCATATGTTCATCACCTGTACCAGGGGGAGAATCAATAACCAGATAATCCAAGGCACCCCAGGCAACATCTGTCAGAAATTGCCGTATGGCCCCGGTTTCTTTTAGGCCCCGCCAGGCAATGGCCGTATCCCTGTCCGCAAGAAAAGCATCCATGGAAATAAAGCATAAATTTTTCCCACAGGCTACTGGCAGCATCCGACCCTGATCATCGGCCATAACCGGGGCGCATGTCCCCAGTAGGCGTGGCACGCTTGGCCCGTGCAAATCCACATCCAAGATACCCACGCGGTATCCTCTGGCGGCCAGTTCTACAGCCAGGTTTACAGTTACCGAGCTTTTACCCACACCGCCTTTGCCGCTCATCACAAACAGACGGTGTCGTACTTTCTCCAAATTATGGCGTAAAGCTTTATTTTGCAGCGTGGCAGACATGGGTATAGTGCCGTGTCTCTGGTCTGTAGCGTGTGAAGAATTTACAGAGTTCATATTTCCTCCGGTCGGGCGCACAACAGCGTACCCACACCCGTATGTTACCAGCCATAATCCCCCACCAAGTCCACAAAGGCAACCTGCCCCATGGCTTTGGCCGTTGTTTTGCCATTTTGACGTAGCACCCGTACCAGACGCTGCGCCCGCCGGTTTTGTCCTACAGGGATGAGCAGTATGCCCGGGTCCCCAAGTTGCTCCAACAGGGGCAACGGTATATCCGGGCCACTGGCAGTCACTATAATGCGATCATAGGGAGCGTTTTCCGGCCAGCCTAAGGTGCCGTCAGACAGGCGGGTACGGACGTTGTATAACCCCAGCTCCATAAGCAGTTCCTTTGCTGGAAAATACAGCTCGCGCACACGTTCAACAGTAAAAACATCCAACCCCATATGAGCCAATACAGCGGCCTGATATCCAGACCCCGTCCCAACTTCCAGTACGCTCATGCCGGGTTGAGCTTCCAACAGCTGGCTCATTAGGGCAACAATAAACGGCTGTGAAATGGTCTGCCCCAGCCCTATGGGCAGTGGATGTGCTGCATAGGAACTTTCCTGCAGAGCCTCAGGCACAAACAGGTGCCGGGGTACTGCGCGCATAGCCGCCAGAACAGCCTCATCTGTAATTCTACCCAGAAGCTGCTCATTGACCATCCGTTCCCGCTGCCGTCGAAAACTCGGCACAGGATAAAGTTTTTGCCCAGTGTGTTGCATCATCATTGCCCACATTGTCAAAACAAGAGTATACATAAAGTTACACTTGCCTGGATGCCTGCACTGTGCGAAAAGACCAGAGGTGCCCCTTAGTTGTAGGGCACACACTTTTCCTTCACAGTGGAATGCGCATGCCTGAAACCTAGCTTTTAAGGTAACCTTTTGAAGACACTCCCGTGCAGCGGCAGACTTTAGTATTCCTGCTCATAATGAGGAACTTACATGATTCATGTCAATGACCTTATGTCAACAAAAGTTTTTACACTCCATAGTACAGATTCACTGCACGATGTCCGTACACTTATGAAGTTGGCCAGTATCCGGCATATTCCGGTTACGGACATGACTAACACCTTTGTGGGCCTGCTTACCCACCGCGATTTGCTTGCCCACACTATATCGCGCCTGGCTGAAATTGATGAGGAAGAGCAGGCTGAAATTGAAGGTGCCATCTCTGTTGCTAATATTATGCGCACTGATGTGATTACCACTACCCCCACTACCCCCCTGAGTGAAGCCGCCGAAATTCTGTACCGTA
>CAYRKU010000028.1:0-2099 GCA_964425055.1 uncultured Lawsonia sp.
CATTCCGAGAATAAAGCCTATGGCCGTATAGGACAGGACGCGCCCCATATTGTAAGAGAGCGCCGGAAGGAAGGCGGCCAGTCTGCCGGCATCGTCCTGTTCACCCCTTGCCGCCCGCGGTATGCACTGGGAAAGATTGATGCCGCCGCACATGGCGACGCAATGAACGGACGTCATCAGCCCGATGACAAACAGCATCCCGTACCCCATCCCTGTATCGGCAAGCTGGCCTGGCGCCAGCAAATCCAGAACCTTCGCCGATTCAAGCAGAGTATACAGGGAAAGAATAAGTGCCAGCATGAAGGCGGCGCGCCAGGGAGACGGCTCGGCTTTTTCCCGGGAAATGGCTCCGTAGCCCGCGCGTTCGATAAGGGCGATGATCTCCTTCTGCGAGACCTTTTCCGTATCGTAAACGATGTCCGCGGCGGCGCGACTGTAACTGACATCCGCGCTGAAAATTCCCTCCCTCCGACTCAGGGCTTTTTCAATAGCGCGTTGGCAATGTACGCAAGTCATGCCCGTGATGGCTAGACGAACCTTTTTTGTTGTTTCCTTCATCCCGGTCTGTCTCCTTAGAGCAGTTTGAAAAAGTATCTGGAAAACTGCTCAGGCGTCCAACATGGATGCACACGCCAACGTGAGTGAAAAAATGTACTTTTTTCGCGAAACGCCGGTGCGTGTGGTTGGAAACTGGTACAGTTTCCAACTAAAAATGCTCTAGGTACAGTGTTCTTTCCAGGATAGTTGGCATATTTGTGATTTTTATGTGGAAGTTATGCGGTTTCCAGACTCCAAACGAACGACTCTGAAAAAAGTTATGCTGCGGGACAAAGGGTCATGCCTAGCTGAGAGGCATGAATAGCCTAAAAGGCTAGGCACTGAAAAACAGGTAGCATATCTCGTTCAAAAATTTCCGGGGCTAACATCCGGCAAATTGTGAAACTTTTCTCTGTTGATTGACGGTTCACAGATTGCCAACTTGACCGGAATCAACCGGAATACCCTAAACCGGTACCTTTCTGGCATACGGGAGAGGGTTGCTTTCTATTGTGAAAAGAAGAATCTCCTGTAAAGGGTGCGGTTGAAGTCGGCGAAAGCTATTTGGCGCCTGAAGAGTCTGGGGTATACGAGGCCGTAGCGCACGGGGGAAACCATTGTTTGCGGCTTGTTCAAGAGGATGGGCGAGTCTATACAGAAATAGTCCCTAATTGCTCCAAAGGCTACCCTCCAGGAAATTATCCGAGGGCGTGTAGACCTTGAGAGCCTCATCCATTCGGACGGTTTTGGCGTGGGATACGATGGGCTTGTTGATCTTGGCTGCCGGAAGCACTTTCGCGTGGAACGCGGTAATAATGAATTCGCCAACAAACACTCACATACTCAATGGATAGAAAGCTTCCGGACTTATGCCAAAACGAGACTTATACGCTTTCGCGGCCTTCAAAAACATACATTCTATTTTCATTTGAAAGAATGTGAGCTTAGGTTTAATCATAGCAAGAAAACATCTATCTGATGATCCTCAAATTGCTCAGAACTTCTCCTCTCAGCTAGTCATGACCCGATCTATATAATTCCCATGAGTTTCCTGCCCACAGGAGTGGGCGCAGGAAAACGTATCCCATAAAAGGCAGATACAGCTTCATATTGCGGCAATCCCTCCTGCATCCTGGCTCTGCAGCGTGAAACTGGCATCCCCGGCCTTGACAAGAGCGTCGTGCGCCTCGCCTCTTCTACCAAGAGCTTCCAGTGCGCGGGCAAGAACGATCCACCCCTTTCTGAGATCTGGACGCCTCGCTACGCTTTGCCTGGCAAGCGTTTCAGCTAGTTCAGGATCTTCCCCTCCATCCAGATACAGCTCAGCCATAAGGCTCAACGCCACAGCATCAGTAGGATTCCGCAATAAAGCCTGATGGAGATATTCCCGCGCCTGTTCCAGGCTTCCTTCCTGCCGCGCAAGTACTGCCAAACGTTGAAGCGGCAAAGAACTTTCGGCATCCAAATCCACTGCATCCTGGTAATGCAAACGCGCCTCGTCAATATTGCCCGCAGCCTCAGCAAGCTGCCCCAAACGAACCCGGGCATACATATGATTTGGC
>CAYRKU010000028.1:2109-11961 GCA_964425055.1 uncultured Lawsonia sp.
TGATTTGGCGTTAACGCCAGACAGTTTCGAAAGTGGTCCGCTGCCGCTGCAGTATCATGCAAAGACAGACATACAGTACCCAAATTATATTCCAGCATGGAATCTTTCGGGGTACGCTTCAAAGCTTCTTCAAAATTTTTCTTAGCTTCAGCATAGTTACCCAATGTTGCCAGGCACACACCAAGCGAATTCCAGGCCAAAACGTTATCCGCGTCCGCCAGCAGGGCTAATTTATATTCCTCAATGGCCTCAAACACATCCCCACTCAAATGGTGTTTATCTGCACTGATGTTTATAGCCAGTGAATCGAACAAACCCACATGCGGTGCTGGCAAAAGAAGAGCATAATCCAACGCCTTTCTGGAACAGTTGATCATATCCTCCGGGCTGAAACGTAAAAACGGCCAACTGGCGATTCCGGCTGCAGTACGCACACCTAAGCAGGATGCAGCCTCGGTACACAGTGCCTCATATATCGATTGTATATTCTTCACATCTTCATCGGGATGAAAAAATATCAGGCTGTTCAGCCCAAATCGCCCCCCAAGCACATCCTCATATCCAGATTGCAGGAAATGTTTCCGACAGATCCCGGCTAATTGCGATATATTCTGTTCCAGCGTTACGTCAGGATATATGACAGTTCCGTCATCGCCTGTGCGTGACATATCCATATGCAACAGGACTATGCAGAACTGTTTAAGCCCAGCATACCCCCTTACCAAGCGGGCTAAAAATTCTTCGTACAGCCAGAATCCGGTTACAGGATCTGCACGGATATCGCCTGAACCGTCTGTGCTTTGCTGCAGATGCAATGCCCGTTCAGCGGGCAAAATAACAAGCGCGTCTCCTTCTCCTATCTGCCGGGAAGGATCCCCAAGCTGGAGTATTTCCGCCATTGAGGCATATTCATGGACTTCCCGTAAAACAAGTTCACCTTTATACACCGGTTGCAGTTTTTCACCCGCATTCTTCCCTGGCATGGAAGACTGGCCAGACCACACCGAAAAATGCTGCCCTTCCCGTGCCCCTGCCACATAGCCAAGGCTTGTCAGAACGCGGGAAAGGGGAAAAACTTGTTTTACATACCCGCCTTCAGACAACAACTGGCCGTATCCCATAACGCGTACCGGTTTGAGCCCCTTCGGCCAACGGGCAGCCGTGTCGGCTGCGATCTCTGCTCTGTGTAACAGAACCCGGGGCTGCTCTGTCAGACGAAAATGCCGTATCCCATCCATATCCTGTGGGAACAGAGCATATCCAGCGCTGGTTACTGCCCCAAGTTTACGCCCCGTCAGCGGATCGGGCAAACGCACCTGATCCAGCCTGTTCACCACGTCCATAGCCAAACGGGCACATGTCTGGAATGTTGCGCCCGGCAGCAAGGCGGCAAAGGAACATTCTTCAATCCTGGCACCGAGAGCCTGCCCCGCTGATATTGCTGCTGTAAAAGCCAAAGCCATAGCAGCAGTCAGCCTGTCTGCAAACCCATAACCAGCATTTTTTGCCACATCACGCAGCCCATTGAATTTGATTACAATCACCCCCAGGCTGCTGAATCCTGGCTGCTCTGCCGCATCGTCAGGGCCATAAAAAAAAGATGTTCGGATATGATCTGTCTCCTGTACCAGACGTTCCAAAAGTACCTGTCGTGTGGCCAATCCGGTAAGGTCATCTAGGCATCCGTTTTTATACAATTCAAGGTTTTCAAGACACAGTGCTGCAATATCCGGCAAAAAAGGCAGCAGTGCAGCAATTCTTTCCCCATCGGAAATCCTGGCCATGAACACACCCAACAGATTTCCGCGTAAAATCAAAGGCAATAACAGTTTGCCTTCTTCCGGCAACCATTGAGGTTTTTCTGGCTGAATTTTCTGTGGAAAATAGACAACATGCGCTTCAAAAGAGAAAATACGGCCAAGGCTCTCGCACAACCGCTGCTCGAATTTGAGCAGATCCTGGCGAACAAGGGTATGCTTCATTCCCTATCCCATGACAAAATCGATACAGCAGATCGCCTACCGAAACGATGCATCACCAGGAGCTGCGCACGGGAACGCCATGAGCAGCCATATATTGCTTCAGCTCAGCGATAGTGTACTCACCATAATGAACAATGGAGGCTATCAATGCTGCTGAAGCTCTGCCTTCTGTTACCGCTTTAACCATATGTTCCGGGCTACCAGCACCACCAGATGCAATAACGGGAATTGTTACGGCATCACTGATCATTCTGGTAAGCCGAAGTTCATACCCATCCTTAGTGCCGTCGGCATCAATGGAATTTATACACAACTCTCCAGCCCCGAGTTTTTCGCACTGCACCGCCCAGGCCAATGCATCCAACCCCATAGGTTTACGGCCACCCTCAATAACAATTTCATAACCGGAAGGAATGCTTTCTGTAACCGGAACCCGCTTCACATCCATGCCAACAACCACTGCCTGTGAGCCAAATGCTTCAGCCCCTTCGGCAATAATCCGCGGATTGCGGACAGCAGCAGAATTGACCGAAATTTTTTCTGCCCCCGCCAACAGCACTGCCCGCATATCCTGCACGGAAGAAATCCCACCGCCCACTGAAAAGGGAATAAAAATTTCTGAAGCTACCTTTTCAACAACATCAAGGAAGATCCCCCGCGCCTCGTGCGAAGCTGTGATATCATAAAAAACTACCTCATCAGCTCCATTTTCATAGTAATGCCGCGCAGTTTCAACAGGATCTCCAATATCCTCATTACCTGCAAAACGGATACCTTTAGTAAGCCGTCCGTTCCGCACATCCAGACATGGAATGACACGTTTTGTCAGCACATGTACTCCCCTTTATTGCGGCACCAGGCATAGAAATTGGTAAGCAACCGCAACCCTGGCCGACCGCTTTTTTCCGGATGGAACTGCACTGCCCACAAACCATCCTGCCCACAAACCGCACAAAATTCCGTGCCATACGTACTGACAGCAATGACCTTTTCAGGGGCTGGCCGGACATAATAGCTATGCACAAAATAAAAGGCGGCGTCTTCAGGTATTCCCTCAAACAAAATACTGGCATGCCGATGCACCAGGGTATTCCACCCCATATGAGGAATACGGATAGGCACACCGCATTCGTCTTTCATTCCCTCGTCAAAACGGACACATTCCCCGCGCATCAGCCCAAGCGTCTGCGTATCGTTCTCTGCACTGTGATCCAGCATGATCTGGCAGCCAAGGCAAATACCCAGCAAAGGACGCCCGGTAGCCACAACATTTCGCAGGACAGCATCAAGCCCGGACTCCTGCAACTGATGCATAGCCTGACCGGCAGCACCTACCCCAGGGAAAATAACTCCAGCGGCACTCTCAATACGCGCCGGATCTGCAGTAATGGTACAAGGTATCCCCAAGTGCTCCAGGGCTCGCCGTACACTGGTCTGGTTTCCAGCCTTATAATCAAGAATTGCAAGCATAACCTGATCTCAATAAACTGTGAATGGCCAACATGTTACAGGAAAATCCTACTGCAGACAAGCCACTGCAGACAGCATCCAAATATGGATACCGCGCCCCTCAGCCCGTATTACACATCTTTATCTCTGCTGATCATCATCAAAAAATATTAAGTATTTAGATATGTTGACAGTAAGTTGACATTATATATATTTGTAGATACATTCGCTTACATGTATAAACGAACTCTATCTCTGCTGATCATCCCCCTGCTTGTGTTGCTTTGTACAGCACAACGGGTAAAGTGCAGTACTCATGAACCTGTTTATACAGGGATTGCGTCTTTTTACAGTGATTGCTTTCATGGCCGCAAAACCGCTAACGGGGAGCGGTATGACCGATGGGAACTTACTGCCGCGCACCGTTCCCTACCTATGGGGACTGTTGTTCGGGTAACTAATGTTGCCAACGGGCGTCACCTGCTGGTCCGGATCAATGATCGTGGACCCTACAAGAAGAGTTGGCTTCTAGACGTATCGCGCGAGGCTGCATCCCGTTTAAAAATGATTCGCCGCGGTATCACCCCTGTACATATGGAAGTGCTTACTGATAAACACGGCTATCCTGTTCAACACGGCACGGCATTCTTCCTCAAAGTCACAGACATCAAAAATCAAAGTGAAGGTACAACACAGGTTGCTGCCTTGCGCAATCTGGCACACCGCGCCGGACTCACTTCTGGCAAGCACCATTCTGCCAAAACTTCGGCCCGCTTGTTTGAAGAAACCACCCCAAAGGGTAAAAACATGCTCTTTCTTGGCCTTGGCCCCTTCCCCCGCTACAGTGATGCTCTGAATGCCCGGGATAAAATCAAAAAATATCATCCAAAAACCGAAATCATACATCTTCCTCTCGCAGTAGCCATGCGTCACTAGGTCAGCCGACCCGGTAAGTAATGGCACTATGGCATCAGCCAGGCCAAAATACGCAACGGATACTTTCAGCCCATGCGGCATCATCTCTGCATACATACCTGTGTTCTCAACTATTATCGCACTGTGTCATTTTCATGTCTGACAGCCCAATACTGTCAGTATGTGACGGATCTTAACTATCCATAACCCATGTAAATTTATATTATTTTGATTTTACATGATAAAATTTTTATAGCGCACTATAAACTCCAACAGGACAACCTTGCATCCGTTCTTTTTGTAAGTATAAAAACAAGGTATCGCGGCCACTATACCAACGGCAGAGAACAGAGTACCCACAGGGGAAAAGTCATATGACAATCCGCTGAAATCATTCAGTAACCAATTATACCCACAAAACCAAGCAGATGGAGCAATAGCAGATTAACCGATACCTTTTAGAAGTTTAAAGCCTGCGGACAAGCCCAGGAAGTACGCCGATGGAGGCGGACTGTTCATCTATGTATCCACAACCGAAAGCAAGGGCGCATGGCATACCGTTTCAACATAAAAAGCAAACTCCTCAGCTTCGGCGAGTATCCCATTATTTCCCTGCTGTAAGAACAGCACGGCGAGGCAAAAAAGCTGCTGTCAAATGATATTGACCCAAGCCGGCACAGAAAGCTCATGACCGCCCGTATTGCCGAGGAAGCCAATAGGTTAAAGGCTATCATCGCTGAATGGTACGAGACACGGACAACCCACGATGCCTCCGCTCACCATCGTAGACTTATATTCAATATGGGGAAAACACCTGTTCCCTCTACCCTGGGGAAAGCCATGTCGGGCATTGAAGTACAAGACCTATTGGTTATAAGCCAAACCCTTTGAATCCGAATCTGCATGGATTTCTCACAGAGTCGTGCGCACCTGCGGAAAAATTTTTAGATACGCCATAGCCAGCGACAAGGCCCGGCACGACATCATAGCCGACCTGCACGGCGCGTTGCGCCCTGTCCCACGCGGTACCATGCTGGGGTGACAGACCTCTGGAAGGAAGAAGGCTGCTTCTTGATCTGGATAATTTCACAGGCTTTCTCCCTGTGCCTTGCGCCTGCTTCCCCTGAATTTATACCAACCACGGAATTACGGCAGGCAGAATGGAAGGAAATCGACTTTCAGGACAAGCTGTGGCTATTCCCTCAGAAAGAATGAAAATGTGTTCCCCTTACCGCTCTCAGAGCAGTCTCTGGTCATATTTCGCGCCCTGCACAACGTAACAGACGAGGGGAAATACGTTTTTGCGGGCACCCGTGGCAATGGAAACATCATCAGTCCGTCCAGTATGGCGCTCCGCTTAATAAGATACAGAAAGGATGTGATGTTCATCCACAGTTTTCGCTCTATGGCGTCCATCCTTCTCAACGATCTGGGTTATAACCGGGACTGGATAGAACGTTGACTCGCCTGCCAGGAACGTGACGGTGTTCGGGATGTCTACATTTGCGCTCAATATCTGCCGCAACATCGAAAAATGACGCAAGAATACGCGGACTATTTGGATACATTGCGCGAGAAGGCAAGGCAGGCATAATAAGAAAGATACACCCCGCCAGCCCACACGCACAGAACCGTGACGAACGGATACACTATAGGCGCAGCGTGGTCTGGTATGCCTTTGGAACGGCGGGAGATATTGATGATATTGACGATATCAACCCCACGCCAGAGCAGATTCAACAATCTGACAGAAAGGCCGATTCCATTGCGGAAGAAGAAATGAAACATGACCGGTTCAGAATGCGTTTACTATAATTGCAAGAATTGAATTTTTGCAGAAAATTACTATTGAAAACAATAACTACAGATAACCAACGAGATATCCATGACCACAACACACTCCACCGATTCCGCGTATCGAGGAAGAGGCCGTCCACGAGCCTTTGACCGTGATCAGGCTCTGCAAAGTGCGCTGGAAGTCTTTTGGCGACACGGGTATGAACCTGCCTCAGTAGTGGAACTGTGCAACGCTATGGAAATAAACCCTCCCAGCCTGTATGCAACCTTCGGCAACAAAGCCTCTCTCTTTCTTGAGGCCCTTCGGCATTATGAGAGCACTTATTGGGATGCGCCAGCCAAACGTTTTATGAATGAACCTGATATCTACACGGCAGTTACAAATTTTTTTAGTGAATCCGCGCAAATACTGCTCTCACCAGAAACACCGTGCGGCTGTATGCTAGTGCTTGCGGCCATCAATATTGCTGAAGACGAAAAAAAAATTATCGAATCCGTGCGCGAACTCAGATTTGCCACAAAAAAAATGTTCGCCGATAGACTCAGGCGGGCTATTCACGATGCTCAACTACCTCCAGATACTGATGTTCCTGCCTTGGCCGGAGCGCTCAATACTCTGCTTGAAGGCCTGTCCATTCAGGCCAGAGACGGTCTTTCTCAATCTGAGTTGAAGGCTATTGCCGCCCACGCAGTACGCATGCTTCCCCTACCTTCTCGTGAGGCATAGATGTCTCTTCGCCAAGAAGATTACTAAAATGGGAGAACACTCTTGACATTTTTTAGCAATTATTAAAAAAATAATTAAACAGAATTTTGACAGCTGAACATATGGATACCTCACATGAAATTTACCGAACAGCCTATGCCCCCATAGGGGGGCTCATTCATTCCTGCCACGACCAACGCAGGGTTGCGCCTATAATAACGTGCCGTTTCTTCTATATGTCGAGGGACTACCCCTTCAGGCGGTCACGCCCGACCAGTTGGAGCGGGAAATTCTGGCTCAGAAACAGTTTTCCCAACGGCACTCTCATTTATATGAACGGTTCCAACCCGTTTGCCTTGTCTGCCGAAAAACTGAAAACGTATCTTGCCGTGCTGCGCAAACATTTCCCTCACTTTACGCGCATAAGCATGCAAGGCCATATTAACGACATCGCGGACAAGAACATGGCAGAGCTGCGTGAACTTTACGGTCTTGGCTGAATCATCTCTACATCGACACGGAAAACGGCAATGACGCCGTACTCGCGCTCATGAACAGAGACATTCCAAACTGTGGAGCAACTGCTGCGACTGGATGAAGCGGGAATAACGTATACCACATTCTATATTATCGACATGAGGATGGGAATCGCCAGAGGTGAAGCCACGGCACGGATGTTCAATCAAGCGCACCCGCAACGTATCACCACGACGGGCATGACCGTATTCCTACCCCACTGGCGGAAATGAAAACGCGGCATGGCTTCGTCGAGGCATCTAAACGGGAGAAAATCGAAGAGCTTCAGGCAGTTCTGAAGGCATTGACCATAGATACCTCCATGACGGTATTCACTACCTGAACCCGCTCAACTAGCGTTTTACCAATAATGACGTAGAAGCAAAACGCCGTATGCTGGAAGACATTGACGAAGTTCTGCGTTCCTATTCCGATAAGAAACTGGAAAATACTCTCTCGGCATCTTAAACACTCCCATAGGAGGAGGTCAGGCTTAAAACTGACATTACCTTCCATTATGGCAACGATATTTACCAAACCAGGAGAAAACCATGCGCAAACACATCATTATCCTTAACGGAAGTCCTCGTATGAAAGGCAATACGGCCATATTGTGCGATGCCTTTGCCGAAGGCGCAAAGAGCGTCGGGCACACCGTTACCCGCTTCAATTTGCAGAAAATGGACATCCACGGCTGTCTGGGATGTATAAAAGGCGGGAAGGACACTGCCAGCCCCTGCATACAGAAGGACGATATGACAAAAATCTATCCCGTATACAAAGAAGCCGATATCGTTGTTCTCGCTTCCCCCATGTACTACTGGGGGATATCCGGCCAGTTGAAAACAGCATTTGACCGTCTTTTCGCCGTTGCCGAATGTAATCCCGGATATGCAAATCCTAAAAAAGAATGTGCTCTTATCATGGCTGCTGAAGGTAACAGTTCAGATAACTGGAAACCCGTTTTAGACTACTATCATGCTCTCCTCAGGTTTCTTGAATGGAAAGACCTTGGACAGGTGCTGGCTGGTGGCGTAGTTGACGCCGGAGCAGTGGTGGGCCAACCTGTTGTGAAGGAGGCCTTCAACTTCGGCGCATCACTGTAAAAAGGAAGGGCGGATATGCACAAATCACAAAACTCCTCAGAAGAAGTTTCCTCTCGTCCCCGGCTTTCACGGCGCAGGCTTTTCTTTGGAGCAGGTGTTGCCGCCCTTTTTGCCGTGGTAGGAGGCACACTATTCCGCTATTTCGCCTCTACTCCTTCCATGAAGGTGGAGTCTTTTATGACTCATGGTACAGGGAAGAAAAAGCATATCCTTATTCTTACAGGAAGCTCAAGAGTGGGAGGGAATAGCGATCTTTTGGCAGAAGCCTTTGCCAAAGGCGCACTCGATAGCGGACATACCGTGGATATTTTCTCTACGGGAAGAATGCGCATGAGCGCCTGTTTACACTGCGAAAGGTGTTGGAGTACCGGGACCCCCTGTGTACTCCAGGATAATTTTGAACAGTTATGGCCACTACTTGAAAAAACTGAACTGTTGGTATTCTGCAGTCCTCTTTACTGGTATAACTTCAGTGGCCATATCAAATGCGCTATGGACAGACTGTACCCCTATTCCAAAAAAGAAAAACTGCGAAATCTACCGATAAAAGAGGCAATGCTGCTCATGTGCGGGGAGAGTCTGTTTCCGCGCTCCTTTGCCGGTCCTGCGGAAGCCTACCGCCAGATGTTAGGACTCAAAGGATGGAAGGATAGAGGAAGGCTTTTTGTTACCGGAGTGCATGAATATGGAGCCATGAAAAACAACAATGCACTGGAAAAAGCAAAGGAAATGGGATTCATGGCCTGAACTTTATGGAGTACATCCATCATTGGAGGAAAAATGCGTAAAATTTCTCTGATTGACGTGGCAAAAACCACTTCGCCAAATCCGGTTACCCTGATTTGTACCAGAACACAGACCGGCATCACCAATTTGGCAACCGTTTCATGGTGGACCATTTTAAGCCTTCAACCGGAAAGAATCGGCTTTGCCCTGATGAAGGATCATTATACAGGTGAATTGCTCAGGGAAAATAAAAAAGCCATTCTCACCATTCCCGGTGAACCACTGGCAAAACATGTCATGCAATGCGGATGCACAACCGGACGGGAAGTGGATAAGGCATCAAAATTTGGTATTTCTCTCAAAGAGGTAACTGGCAATAGCATCCAGATTCCGGAACATTCAGTTGCCGCCATAGAATGTGAGCTGTATGAATATGTGGATGTAGGTGACCACTATTTTTACATTTGCGATGTGAAAAATGTGGAGGCCGATGACAAGGAGACTGCACTTTTTGCCTGGCAAGGATATGCGAAGATCGCGCCAGCAAGAATGTAATTGAATGGGAATGAAAAGGGGGATTCCAACAATGTCCACTTAAGAAGGTTACCAGTGTATGTCACTGTCATCTTACGTTTGAAGGCACAAGTGAAGAGCG
>CAYRKU010000028.1:11971-15980 GCA_964425055.1 uncultured Lawsonia sp.
GTGACTACTACCTGAACAGGCACCTGCCGTGGCGCAAAAATAATGGGAGCCGTATGGAGTGCTGGGTATGCGTGCGTTTTTTGTGTCTTTGAATGCGTTTTCAAAGGCCGAAGAACACTAGAAAGCCTTTCCGCGACCTGCACAGAGCAGTAAAACCCGTTCGCTCCTCACCAAGTAACCAAGAACATCTCAACGAATCACCCAAGGCAGACCATGCAGGTTAAGCTGTTCCATAAAAGGATCAGGATCCATCTGTTCCATATTCCAGACCCCAGGCTTCTTCCATAAGCCTTTTGCCACCATCATGGCACCGATCATGGCCGGGACTCCGGTTGTATAGGAAACAGCCTGACTGCCAACCTCGGCATAACAAGCCGCATGATCACAGATATTATAAATATAGACTGTCTTTTCCCGCCCATCTTTTATGCCCTGTATAAGACAACCAATACATGTTTTACCTTTAGTCAACGGACCCAGTACTGCAGGGTCAGGCAAAAGCCTACTGAGGAACTGTATGGGGACAATCTTCTGCCCCTGAAATTCCACCGGTTTAATGCCAGTCATCCCCACATTTTCAAGTACTTTTAAGTGATTTAAATAATTGTCGGAAAAAGTCATCCAGAAACAGGCCCTGCGAAGGCCATTCAAATGTATTACTAAAGACTCCAGCTCTTCATGATACATGAGGTAACACTTTCTAGCCCCGATCCCTTCAGGAAAATCATACGTCATGGACCAAGAAAGAGGATCTGTCTCCAACCATTCGCCACGATCCCAGTAACGACCGCGCGCGGTTACCTCACGAATGTTGATTTCCGGGTTAAAATTAGTGGCAAAGGGCTGCCCATTGTCACCTGCATTGCAATCGATAATATTCAACACATGGATCTCATCCAGGAGGTGCTTCTGAGCATAAGCGGCAAATACATTAGTCACACCCGGGTCAAAACCACTGCCCAACAGGGCTGTCAACCCAGCATCTGTAAATCTCTGCTGATATGCCCATTGCCATTTATACTCAAACTTCGCCACGTCCAATGGTTCATAGTTTGCAGTATCAATATAGTGCACACCCGCTTGCAGGCAGGCATCCATTATGTGCAGGTCCTGATAGGGCAGCGCTACATTGATAACCATATCCGGCCGATACTGCTTAAGCAGAGCTACAAGCTCGGAAACGTCATCAGCATCAACGCAGGCAGTTATAATGGATCGCCCTGTCCGCTGCTGAATATCAGCGGCAACGGTTTCACATTTAGAAACTGTTCGGCTTGCCAACATAATTTCTTTAAATACTTCAGGAACCTGGGCGCACTTATGCGCCACGACACTTCCCACACCTCCCGCGCCGATAATCAGGACTCGCGCCATTATTTCTCCTTATTTGTTCCCCAGCCACAAAATCGGCAAATACTCAGCAGCCGGTATGAACAATATATTTGCACACTCAGCGTTCAAAATATGTATAGCCGCGCAACCCGTCCTCAAACGTCCGGAGTATTCTGTAGCGTTCCGTAGGAGTAATCCGACTGGCCCGTACAGCACATTCCGCAGCCTCCCGCAAATCTTCCAGAATACGGCGAGGATCGTATTCGACATAATCGAGAATGTCAGCCACTGAATCTCCCCGAATTTCACGCACAAACTGATAGGATCCATCAGCACTGATACGGATCGACACAACATTGGTATCCCCAAGCAGATTGTGTAAATCCCCAAGAGTTTCCTGATAGGCCCCTACCAAAAATACTCCTAAATAATATTCTTCCCCATCAATCAGAGGGTGGAGATCCAAGGAGTGCCGTATCCCCTGCTGGTCAATAAACCGATCTAACCGTCCATCACTATCGCAGGTAATATCTGCAATTACCGCCTGCCTGGAAGGATATTCATTAAGCCTGTGTACTGGCATAACCGGGAAAAGTTGATCAATGGCCCAGGCATCAGGCAGGGACTGAAACACACTGAAATTGCCATAATAAATATCCGCCAGGGAGCTGTCGATATCTGCCAGATCTCTGGGGATATGTTTCAATGTATCCTTTTCCTGCGCGATGCGTTTCATGATTACCCAGAAAAGTTTATCTGCCAGCGTACGCTGGCGCAGAGTGGCACGCCCTGCTATGAATAGCTGACGCATTTCGTCACGGTAATAAATGGCATCGTTATAGCATTCCTGCAGATTGCGTACACTCAGGCTATTCAAAACTTCTTGCAGGTTACGTACTGATTCGGGAGTATCCTCCGGCAAGGTATCCGGAATGCCCTCCCCAATCTCAGCGATACTGACATCAAGCACGTTAAACAACAGGATGGAGTAATAGGCGACTGTAGCCCGCCCCGACTCAGTCACAATATGCGGATGGGGAATCTGCTGTTGGTCAAGAATGGTCATAACCGCTTCAATAACATCAGTACAGTATTCATCAATGGAGTAATTCCTGCTACTGACATAATTGGTATGCGAGCCATCATAATCTACTGCCAGTCCACCGCCCAGATCAAGATAACCCATCCGGGCGCCTTCCTGAACAAGACCGGCATAAATACGGGTACTCTCCATAACGGCAGTACGAATGTCACGAATATTGGGAATCTGCGATCCAAGGTGGTAATGCAACAGACGCAGGCAATCGAGCATATCCCGACTTTTAAGCGTATCCACAATATCCATGATCTGAGCTGTTGTCAGCCCAAAGGTTGAACGTTCACCACAGGAGCCGGCCCAATGCCCACTGCCTGTGCTGATCAGCTTCACCCTAACACCAAGCAGAGGTCGGACATCAAGCTCCCTGGCAAGATCAAGAATCAGCTCCAGCTCTCCAGGCATTTCAAGGACGAAAAAGCATTTGAGCCCCATGCGCATGGCTGAAAGCCCGATGTTAATAAACTCTTCATCCTTATAGCCATTGCAAATGAGGCATGCTTCCTCATCCTTCAATTGAGAAATAGCAGCGATGAGTTCCGCCTTTGAACCAACCTCAAGCCCGTGGTGGTATCGCCCCCCAAATTGAGTGATCTTTTCGACAGTATGCTGCTGTTGGTTTACCTTAATGGGGAAAACCCCCCTGTACTCTCCCGTATATCCAAGTGAATTAATGGCCTTGTGAAATGATTCATGCAGCAGAGAAATCTGCGAATCAAGAATATTTTCAATACGTAATAGCACAGGCATCCCATAACCACGTTCGCGCATCCCCCGAATAATATCGGGGACACTGATCGCAATGCCCGCCTGCTTTCCTGAAGGATAAATTTCCACCTCACCTTTGGACGAAATTCCAAAATACCCGGCTCCCCAATTTCGAATGCCGTACAGCTCGGAGGAATCCTCCACACTCCATTGCTGAAGAGTGTGTTTTGTTGCCACGTATCTAACCTCTTTCATTGAAAGGTTACACCCTCAACCGTTCATACTACCTGTACAATAAGGCTTTATCTTTACTCTGAAAAAAGAGAAAAAGTCAATGTGATAAAACTCATAAGGCGAACTCTTAGCTTGAAACCACTTCTATCAATAGCAGTAAAAAGTTACTCCAGTTGTATACATTTTTAACCAACTATGTACAACGCGTTACATTCTATCATTTATCGACTGTAAAATTTGCCAAAATACTGCTGTACAGGTTTTGGCTTGACCTGATTACGGTATTGTTTCTATAGTTTGAAAGATATGTACGCGTCCGTAGCTCAGTAGGATAGAGCAGGAGCCTTCTAAGCTCTTGGTCGAGGGTTCGATTCCTTCCGGGCGCGCCATAATATTTTCAGGATGTTACGTGTAAAAATTACATTTTATCCTATCCGCTTCTAAGCGGTTACTCTTGCTATGGTGCCCGTCCATCATGGACGGGCGTGCAGGAACGGCTTGCTGCATCACAAGCCCGCGCACACCCCCTGCCCCGCTATTTAATAATTCTCGCCAAAAAATCCTTTTGTTTTTCTTCAAGTGCGCGCCATAATATCGACGGGTTACATTAAACGATGTATCCCGTTTTCTTTTTGCCAC
>CAYRKU010000029.1:0-216 GCA_964425055.1 uncultured Lawsonia sp.
AGGCGTTTCGGACATCAAGCAGCAGAGGATCAGTGCCACCTGGTTCCTTGGTACGATCCAGTACGGCAATGCGCTGAACACTACCGGGAAGCGCCTTGAGCAGATGTTCAGGCAGGAATGGGCGATAAAGATGGACGTTGACTACGCCAACTTTCTCTCCTCTTGCAACAAGGGACTCTACGGTCTCTTCAGCAACGGCAGCTCCAGAGCCCATAC
>CAYRKU010000029.1:247-15950 GCA_964425055.1 uncultured Lawsonia sp.
GATGCGCCAGTATAGTTGAAGAAACGGTAGTCGCGGCCGGTAAGCCTGTTGATATCGTTCATGCAGGCTTCCACAATACAGGGAAGCGCATCGTAATAGGGATTGATGGCTTCTCGCAGCTGGAAAAAAATATCGGGATTCTGGGTCATGCCGACAAGCGTCGGATGGTCAGGATTGAGAGATCTGGCCCGGAAGGCTCTGATCGCGTCCATATCAAGCAGGGAAGCCAGCTCATCATATTCCAGCACTTCGATTTTCTGAATTTCATGCGAGGTACGGAAACCGTCAAAGAAGTGCAGGAAGGGGATACGGGATTTGATAGCTGCAAGATGGGTTACAGCGCCAAGGAACATGGTATCTTGCACGGAACTTGAGGCCAGTATGGCAAACCCGGTCTGGCGTGTGGAAAGAACGTCCTGATGGTCTCCAAAGATACTTAGGGAATTGGAGGCTAGAGAACGGGCGCTCACATGAAAGACGGCGGGCAGTAATTCACCTGCAATCTTGTACATGTTGGGGATCATGAGCAAAAGTCCCTGTGATGCCGTATAGGTTGTTGTCAGAGAACCTCCCTGCAGAGATCCGTGCAGGGTGCCGGCCGCACCGCCTTCGGACTGCATTTCTACAACACGGACAGGCTGTCCGAAAATGTTTTTCCGTCCTTCGCTTGCCCAGGCATCCACCAGTTCTGCCATGGGAGAGCTGGGCGTAATAGGAAAAATGGCTGCAACTTCTGTGAATGGATAGGAGATGTAGGCGGCAGCTGTATTGCCGTCCATAGTCTTGGTTCTGCGCTTTTGCATGAAAGTTCTCCTTAGATTGAGCTGGAAAAGTGGCAGGTAACGGAGCCGTGACAGCCGTAGTCCACATACACTGTATCTCCGTCATTGATGGCAACAGGAACAGTAAAGGCTCCAGCAAGAACAATATGCCCGGCTTCAAGCCGTTTACTCCGTCGGGAAAGGATGTTCGCCAGCCAGACAAGGCTTTGTACCGGATGGTTCAGAACAGCAGCCGCGAGGCCTGTGTCTTCAATAAGGGCATTACGCGTACAGATGGCACCTACTCTTCGCAGATCCGTTGAATCCGGTCTGAAGGGTGAAACACCGAGAATGATGCCGGCCGCAATGGAGTTATCACTGACAATGTCGGTGAGTCCCGGTACCCGACCCTGTGGAGTTACCTGCATAAGACGGGAATCGACCAGTTCTAATGCTGGGAATACATATTCTACGGCATTGAGCGCTTCTGTAAGTGTACAGTCCGGACCTACGAGAGGGCGGCCCAGCACGAAGGCCAGTTCAACCTCAATGCGCGGATGAATCAGTTTCTTCATTGGGATGAAGGAGCCGGAAGCATAGAACATGGCATCGGTAAGATGGCCATAAATGGGTTCAGAAGCCCCCATATTTTTTTGTGAGAGGGGAGATGTCAGCCCGACTTTATATCCGCGTAGATGTCGTCCAGATGCTATTTTTAATTTCAGTAGCGCATCCTGAATGGCATAGGCATCCGAGAAGCTGAGAGAAGATGACGTCGTTGCTGTCGGGATACTTCTCCGTTCTGCTTCGAACAACGCGGCGGCCTGAGTGGTTATCTGTTTTTCTTCCATGAATAAGAGCTCCAGCGTGAAAGGTGGATGAAAGTTATATGAACAGTTCAGTAAACCAAGATGTATTCAGAATGCATAGGTTAACGGACACAGAATATGACTGAGACTGATATTGGCGGCAGCCTGTTTGGGGCCTTACCGCTTGGCCGCAAAAATTCTGGAAGTAAGTGCTGTGGGTGAAGCAAGGCAGAACATAAGAACCTGCTATTCCAGTTCGGGGAGTACCGGTGTGTAACCAGAGGGAAACAAATAAGTTGAAGAATATCCAGTAGTTGTGGATTAACAGAAACAGGGTGGCCATGCCCTGCTTTTGACGGCATCCTGTTTTGAGAGAGTCAGATGGGCCGGTGGTAAACAGGGCCGGAGGCAGAAACAGACCAGGCAGAATGCGGAATGTATCTTGAAGAAAGGTTGGAAGAGGTATTTTCAACCCGTGCCAGACAAGCCTCAGAGTCGTTGCTGAGACAGCTTGGTTGCGCCGGATTCCGATTATGCTCTTTTTGCGCGGATGGGCAGAACCTTGCGTAACGTACTGGTAGACAGGAGATGAAAGAATGTTTTGCCAGCCAATGAATGGCGCGAACATGGAAGCTGCGGCAATCAGCCCTCGTTCACCGCATAAACATAGAAGGACAGGTAACCCCAGTTCCTGATTGGCATGAAAGAAGCATTGAATCCAGGTTGTACGGCCTGCAAATTGTTTTTTTCCGAAAAGAAGACCTGAAATGGGAACAGTAGGCAGGTCCGTAAAAGGGATGGCAATACATACAGCTACGGTAGGTAAAATGACTGGTGTCCCATCCGGCTGTATGGCTATACTGACAAACAGCACGACTGGGAGTCCGATATAGAAGACCAGATTGTTGGATACGGTGAGAAAGCTGTTCGGGGGAAATGAGCTACGCGAGCAGAAAAATTCCAGAGAAACGGTCAGAAAAAACGGTAAAAGGTTGCCGGGAAGCACCATGGCTGTTTCCTTTTGAGCTGCACGTTTAGTCGATCATGTTCCGCGAGGGTTCAGTCACGGCATATGTGGTGAGCCTGATCCGGAAACGGCCTATGCCGTTTTCAAACGCTCCTCAACCATTCAGAGCATGACTGATCGCTGCGGCGGATTCCAGTACATTGGGAATAATTTCCGTATAGATCCTGTCCGTAGGCATACTGAATATGGGTCCCGTCACGCAGATACAGGCAATGGTTTTTTTGCCCGAAACAAGTGGAGCGGCTACTCCTCGTACGCCCTGGTAAAATTGTTCATCTCCATAGGAAAACCCCTGTTCCCGAATCTTGTATAGTTCTTCAAGCAGCGCTGTTCTAGTATTGATCACCCTGTTCCCATGATGTGAAGGCAGCGTTTCATCCGGGTAGAGCTCCATTATTTCATTGTCACTCAACCCCGCGAGAAGGGCTTTGCCGCTTGTGCATGCGTGGGGTTCGATCGTGTATCCTACCTCTGTTGCCAGAACAAGCCTCCCGGGAGCCTGAATCTTGTCTATATATACGACCTTACGATTTCGCAGTACGGAGAGGAATACCATTTCATGTGTCTTGTCATGCAGACGGTTCAGTTCGTCCCTTGCCACTGTCCGGATATCCAGATTATCAAGGATAGCCCGGCTGATAGTAAGAAATTTCAAACCAAGTGAATATTTCTTGGTTTCCTCGTTTTGTGTGACAAAACATCGGTCCTTGAAAGTACTCAACACATGATGAACACTGCTGACCGGCTGGTTGCAGAGTTCGCTCAGACGGGACAGGGTGAGTCCCTCGGGGTGCGCGGCAAGCGTTTCAATCAGGATTAGGCTTTTCGCCAGGGAAGACAGCTTCATTTTCCTCTCCAAGGGCGAAAGTTAGTTGAAAAAATATTCAGGGGGAATATTTCAGAAAACGGATCTCCAATACCATGCGAGTCAACATAAGCCTGAAAAATTAGTTTTTCAAATAGAAACCGTGTTAGCATGGTATGTCTGGTATTCTTTTGGCCCATATGCTTTTGCACATCAAAAGAGCATGTTATGGAAAGAGAAATGCCTGTCTAATATCTGGGGACTATTGTTTATTTTCACCCCGCTTGATTTTGCTGCATTTTTTCAAAAACGGCCATGTCATGCCCAGGCAGAACAACCGTTGAAATGGCCCTGATTTTCCTCAGGGATGCATAGCAGTCTTCAAGTTTGTAAAAGATACCGGGAACATGGGGCGGATCTGATTCAAGTGCCTCATAGAGCCCAACGAGATCTCCGGCAATGACCTGAACGCCAAGTGGGGTGTTGACCGCAACGCACTGAGAGCCTGGGGTATGACCCGGGGTGGACAGGAGCTGAATACCGGGCAGCAGTTCCATATCACCATCTACCGGAACGATACGATTATAAAATGATGCCATAAGCATAAATCCGAAAGCTGTCTCATAAGGACCAGCGTCACAGGGTAAGGGTGCAGCGGCGTACCGCATTTCTTCACGCTGAACATAGACCTTTGCACTGGGGATATCCTTGATTCCCCAGCAATGGTCCCAGTGTAGGTGTGTGGCGATAACACCCTCTATTGATTCCGGTTCAATTCCCTGAGCTCGCAGCGCAGCCGGAAGATACTGATGTTCTTCCCTGTGCAGAGGCCGGTGATGTTCAAGACTCCACTGCGGGTCTGCCGGTCCGGCATCAACCAAAACCGAAGTGGAGCCGGAACGTAGAAGCCAGGCAATACAGGGGGCCTGTAGTGTTTCCGAAAAGCCGGTGAAGGCCATTTCAATGGATTTGTTGACTTCAAGAATCCCCATGCACAGAGGGGTAATGGTCCATTCCATGCCTGACTCCTCTTGATACCGGATGATTGAATACGTTGCTGTCAAGGTTGGCAAAAGGTCCGCCGAACTGCTGGAAAGTGGTTCTGCCCGTTCCTTCCGGGCGGAACGGACAGAACTGCCGGTTACTTGGTACCGGATACCTTATACACCGCGCAGCAGTCTTCGTTGCCGTATCCTGCGTCATGCGCCTTGTTATAGACATCAAGCGTTGCCTCAATCACATGCAGATGCAGACCCTTGGCGCGAGCCATTTCGCAACCGAGACGCACATCCTTGCGTTCCAAATCAAGACCAAAGCGACATTTAAAGTCCTTGGCTGCAATCCATGGTCCGCGCACGCCCAGCTGAAAACTGTTGCAGCCGGTAACACTGCACATTTCCACGACTGTTTTGGGATCCATGCCGAGTTTTTCACCCACAAGGATGCACTCAGAAATGGCGGTAATGATGGAAGCAGCCATCATATTGGTGATCAGCTTGATGGTACTGGCATCTTCAGCAGCCGGCACGCGGTAGGGAATGGAAATTCTGGTGAACAATGTGTCCCAGAGACGGTCGATGACTTCAGGCCTGCCACCTACATAGAGGGTCTGCTGCCCCTTTTCAGCGTCAGACGGGCTCTTGCCCTGTGTGCACTGGATGAATTCCATGCCACGGGATTCGGCATCTTCGCGAACCCTGGTCGTAGTGCCGGGATCTATGGTGGACAGATCAATGTGAATAGTTCCTGGTTTGACCAGTTTGTAGAAACCGTTTTCTCCCATTGAAACTTCTACAACATGGTGCGGCATGGGAAGACAGGTGAAAACAATTTCCGAGTCGGCGAGATCCGCCGCGGAAGATGCGGCCTTTCCGGTTGTGCCGGCTACAAGCACCCTTTCCACAGCTTCCCTGTTAAGATCCAGAACAGAGACTTCGTGCCCCTGGCGGATCAGATTGCGCGCAACAGGCGCCCCCATGTTACCTACACCGATGAATCCTATTTTCATGATACCCTCTCCTTGAATATGGGACGATACAGTCAAAGGTTCTATTCAGGCACTGTGCCACATGTCTGCATGAGATGCTGGGACAGGAGAATACCTGAGATTCCCCGGCAGCCGGTTACAGTAGAATTTCGCGAACCGGCAGGTAGTGATCAAGATCCTTGGGTTCGTAGGGGTATTTGTTGATATTCTTGTGATTGAGTTCCACGCCAAGGCCGGGCTTCCTGGGAAGATCAAAGTAACCGTCATGAGGAGCGAAGGGTTCCATGAGAACGTCGGCACGCTGAGGAACAGGAATGTATTCGAGCATGAGGAAGTTTGGGATGGAAGCACCAACGTGAACCATGGCTGCCGTGGCTACAGGACCATTGGGGTTATGCGGAATGACCGGCGTGAAGTAGGCTTCAGCCATGGCCGCAATCTTGCGGGTTTCCGCGATACCTCCGCAGTGCAGTGTGTCAGGTTGGATGTAGTTAACGGCAAACTTGCTGAGAACATCACGGAATTGATAGCGGGCCACAAGGCGTTCACCGGTGGCAAGCGGAGTTCGGGTAGAGCGCTTGAGCTCAACAAAAGCATCCACATTTTCCGGGGGCAGAGCTTCTTCAAAGAAGAACAGGTCGAATTCTTCGAAGCGGCGGGCAAGACGCATGGCCTGAGGCAGATTGAAGCGGCCATGGGCGTCGAGCATCAGACGGATGTTCGGACCAACAGCTTCACGAACACGGCGGACACATTCAACGGCAATATTTTCCTGTTCGGCGGTCATGGTATGCGCCGGATAGCCGAAGGGACTCCATTTCAGGGCCTTCCAGCCATTGGCTACAGCGGTGGCTGCGCTCTTGGCGTAGTCGTCCACGGTGGTGGGACCCATCTTGGTCTTCATGAACCAGTAGTTTCCATAGCAGGGAACCGTATCTCGGCAAGGGCCGCCGAAAAGTTCATAGACAGGAACGTTAAGCACTTTACCCTTGATATCCCAGCAAGCAATTTCGATACCGCTGAGGACCGTTGTGATAAGCAGATCCTGCCGCCAGAATTTGCGGCGATACATATCTTCCCATACCCGTTCGATTTCCAGGGGATTTTCACCTATGAGGAGACGTTTGAAATCTTCAACGGCGGTACCAATTGTTTTTTCAAACCCTTCAAGACTGGCTTCTCCTACGCCGACAACGCCTTCGTCCGTTTCCACTTCGAGGAAAACCCAACACCGACGTACTGCTTCCACATAGTACGTCTTAATGTCCGTAATCTTCATGCTTCCGTCTCCTTTCTGCGGGGCAGCCGCAGGTTGAGGTGATTTTCCAGACATTGTTGGGATGCCCGGAGGTGATACATGATAATTTTCATTTTTTGAAAATTATTTTTATATATTTTTTCAAATCACGCACACCTTGTCAAGGGAAACAACCCATTTTCGGAAAAGCAAGAAAAAAATTTTAAGTTTGAGGGAGAAATATGAATATGCCAAATTATATGTAACATACTTAAATAAAATATATTTTAAAAACTATGGGGACCAACAGTTAGAAGAAAGCATAAAATCCTTTTTCCCCTATATTTGACAAAGTAATTTCGATAGCGTATTATATAAAATAATATTTCAAAATATAAAAATATTATATATTAAGAAGTAGACGGCAGAGCCACAACCGGACAATGGAGAGGTAGGATCGTGAAAAATTGTCAAATGGGTGGCACACATTTGTAGTCGTCGCCTTTCTATACTGGAGTCAGCAGGGAAGAAATCACGGTAGGGGCAATAACTTTGGGTAATATCTTAGGATGATCTATTTGACTAAATGGTGGAGCGCGGAACGGTTGGAAAGATCTGAGAGAATGTTCCCAGCGGTGGTTGGAAAGAGTAAGTTTCCTTTTTAACTATCCCAAAAAATGAAATTCTCTATTTTACCTCCCGACCTAGCCGACCGGTTAAGGATTCTGGTGTAACATACCATGTGCAGGATTCTTTTTGTGAGTATGCACACCAGCTTATATTGAGTTCCAACGGCTGTATTTTTGTAAGAGAATTTACTTTTTTTTGGGGGGGGGGTCAGGTGTATGTATGGGTGGCTTCAAAACCAGCTCCTGCCGTTCTGGAACTTCTGCAAGATATTTCTGTATGTGGTTTGCCGGATATGGAGAGACTGTGGTGCCCGCTGCTGTGGCACTGCTATGGGTTTTAAAGGCTGAATTCGGCCCATGGCCGACCATGCGAATCCAACGCGGATCACTTTTTATGGAGACAGAGTATTCGTCAACGCCCCTAATGGTTCGATATGGGCTTTGGGAACGCGGGCATAATTAACAGGTCGTGAGGCAAGGAGAGGAAGTAATGGGACTTGAGTTATTGTTCAAAGATGCTGTGTTGCCACCTGTAGCCAAAGTTCGGCGTTCTTTCAGGCAGGATGGGATCGCTGATATCCGAAAGGCAGTATGGGCGACCATGGATGCTTCGGGGATTGCTGTCCGCCTGAAAAAGGATGGGGAGGTCGCCGTAGGTGTCGGATCTCGTGGCCTTGGGCGATTGCCGGAAATCGTCAGGGCAACCATTGACTGGTTTTATGCTCATGGGAGCCGTCCTTTTATTATTCCTACCATGGGGAGTCATGGCGGCGCTACGCAACAGGGGCAAAAAGATGTTCTGGCACATTTGGGAGTAACTGAGGAATCTGCCGGTTGCCCCATTCGTGCGAGTATGGATGTTGTGCAGGTTGGCGTCCTGCCTTCCGGCTTGCCCGTCTATGTGGATGCCATTGCCGCCCGCACGGAAGCTGTTTTTACTATTGCCAGAGTGAAGCCGCATACAGGGTTCAAGGGACCGCATGAATCAGGGATTGCCAAGATGCTCAGTATAGGTTTCGGTAAGCAGATTGGAGCTGAATTCTGCCATAAGCTGGGCTTTGGAGCCTTTGCCGAGATCATGCCTGCCATGGCGGGAGTCATTCTGGACAAGCTTCCCAATATCTTGGGGGCGTTGGCTTCTGTGGAAAATGCCTATGACAAGCCATGCCTGCTGGAGGCTATGCCTCATGAGAAGATGCTTGAACGCGATGTCGAGCTGCTCAAATACGCACGTTCACGCATGCCAAGCCTTCCCAGCAAGCAACTGGACGCGCTGGTCATTGATTATATGGGCAAGAATATTTCAGGCCCTGGGATGGACCCCAACATTACCGGGCGCTATCTGTCGGGGCTGCAGTCTGATGTCCACGTGAACATGCTCACGGTTCTGGATGTGACCGCGTGCAGTCAGGGCAATGTAAACGGTATCGGTGCCGCTGATTTTATTACTAGACAACTCTTCGACAAAATCAATTTTGAGTACACCTATATGAACACCATGACCGGGACTCTGACCAGAAATGCTGCCATTCCCATCTATATGCCGCATGATCGTGGGGCTATCAGCATGGCTGTTAAGAAAGGAAACCCCACAGATGCTCCGACACGTCTGGTCCGTATTCGAGATACGCTGACTCTGGACAGATTTTATGCTTCACCTGCCTTGCTGAAAGAATTGGAAGGCAATCCCGAATACACGATTCTCAGCGAACCTGCCCCCATGTGCTTTGATGCGAACGGGATGCTGATGGACAAGGATTGCTGGGATGATTTTGTGTAATTGTGGTTGATTGGATATCCATGTCCTGTTTTCTGAGCAGCGAAGCGAAGTTTATTTTTTTTTTGAATTTATTTTTATAATTTTGAAATACAAAGTAATGAATAATTTCCCGGTGATATTGGTGTCTGGGAATGAGCGCCGTAAGGGCAACAGTCTAACATATTTTAACTATTATTTAATTTAATAGTGTGCGTGTTCTGGTCGTGGTGCTTAATAGAAGAAAAATTTATGGAAATTTCTTGTTGGCCTATTGACATGATAATCCAATTCTTTCATAATAAATAAAAAATATTTTCATAAAATGAAAATATGAAGTAGGTAAGGTCGATTTCCATATGGCGGACAGCATTTATTGATCCATGCAAGCCCGGTCTGGAACTGGGAAAGGAGTCAAGGATGATGAGCTACAACTGGTTATCTGGAAAAGGAATCGCCGCATTGACGCTTGCGGTCGCTCTGATTGCCCCGGAATTGTTCAGGCAGCACAAAAGCCGATTGTACTAAACCTTATTGGGAAAATGGCTTTCAAAACAGATGGAGGAGCGCGGGCTGCTTTCCTGAAAACAACAGGTGCATAAAACCATAGCCGGTTTTAATAGTTGGGGCAAAAACATTAAACCTGCATAGTTGGAGCAACAATGAAGAGATGCTTTTGTTTTGTTTTGTTTGTAGTGCTGCTTACGTGCTCAGGAGTGTCACATGCTGCGAAGGACAGGTACATTCTGCGTTTTGGAACCACCTTGACGCCGGGGAATGCCATTTTTGATGCTGTAGACTATTTCACAAAGGCCGTAAATGAAAAGACACAGGGACGCGTGACTGTACAGCTCTTTCATAGCGGTCAGCTTGGAAGTGACCAGATTCTGCTGGAACAGGTCATTTCCGGAGCGCTGGATTTTGCCTGCTCAAGTCAGGTGAATCTTGCGGCGTTTACGGATGCTTTCATGTGGACCAGCTTCCCCTGTTTGTTCAGGAGTCCTGAAAGCGCGCAGAAGGTTTTTCAGAGTCCTGTCGGCGATGAGATGTGGGCAAAGCTTGAATCTCTGGGCGATCTGAAGGTGGTTCATTGGCTTGATTATCGTAACAACCGCATGGTTTGTACCAGGAAGGAAGTACGAGTTCCCGATGACATGAAGGGGCTGAAGATCCGTGCCACATCTTCGCCGATTGATATTGCGCTGCTTGAAGCCTATGGTGCCGCCCCTACTCCGGTAACATGGGGTGAACTTTATATGGCACTCGAACAGGGAGTCGTGAATGGCATGCTTGGCGACTGGATGTATATGGAGAGCGCCAAGCACTATGAGGTATTGAACTATTGTCTTGAAAGCGGCGTTGGTGTCGGTGGCTATGTTTTTCAGATCATGGTTACCAATAGAAAAAAATTTGAGAGTTTCCCGGAGGATATCCAGAAGGCTATCATGGAGGCCGGCGCAGAAGCTTATGAAAAGCTGGTCAGGGAAGCCAAAGCTGCCAATGACAGTTATCGGAATCGCTATATTCGGGAAGGCCTGTTGAATGTTGTTCAGAGCACTCCTGAAGAGGATGCTCTCTGGCTCGAAAAGGCACGGCTTGTATGGAAAGACAACGCCCGGTATCTTCCAGATGAGCTTTTGAACAAGGTATTGAAAATGCAGGAAGAATAAGTTGAATGTCGTCCGGAAGAAGAGGCTTCCGGACGGCTTTTCATTTGTCCCGCCCGGGAGGATATCGGACATGGGAAAATGGATTCTTTTTCTTGAAGCCGTTGGAAACAAAATAAATACAATATCACTTTATGCTGTTGGCATTCTTTTGTCCCTGATGGTTGCCATCATCATGCTGCAGGTTGGCATGCGCTATATTGTGGGGAACGCGCTGCAATGGCCGGAAGAGCTTACCATGTTTTTCATGGCCTGGCTTGCGTTCATCGGAGGGGGTGTTGCAACCTACAAAAGTTCTCATATTTCCATGGATATTGTTTTGATCCTTTTCAGAAAAAACACCACGGCAACTCGCATGCTACATCTGGCAGGCAGTATTACCCTCCTGATCTTTGCCGTTTTTCTGCTTGTGCAGGGGATCAGACTTGTTTCTGAGAGCGGAAGAATTGTCAGCGATGCCCTGCGCATTTCCATGGTCTATCCAAGGCTGGCCATGCCCATTGGCGGGGGGATCATGACGTGGCACTGCATAACGAATATCTCGCGTATTCTGTTCCTTCAGCATGATACAACAGCGAGCTAAGCCATGGAATCATCGGATATCGTTTACCTGCTTCTGCCTTTTGCGTTTACTTTGATACTCGGCGCGCCCATTTGTGCCGCGCTTTCCCTTGGTACAATCATATTTATGCTGGTTACGGGAGTCATACCCTGCAGTATGATGACCATGCAGATGTTTTCCCAAGCTTCTTCATTACCACTTATGGCAATTCCTTTTTTTATCTTTGCCGGTGATCTCATGAATGAGACCGGTGTATCCCAGCGTCTGATAGGACTCTGCAAGGTCCTTTTTCAGCATCTGCGAGGCGGACTCGCCTATGCAATTATTGTAACGGGGACTCTTTTTGCCGGATTAACAGGTTCGGCTGTAGCAGAAACGGCTGCGCTCGTGAAAATCATGACGCCAACCATGAAAAAAGAGGGATATCCTGCCGAATTTACAGCCGCACTCTGTGCAACCACCGGCATATTAGGTCCCATTATTCCACCTTCGATACTGTTTATCGTTTATGGCGCAACGATGAATGTTTCCGTAGGAGCACTCTTTCTGGGAGGAGTCCTTCCCGGATTGTTAATGGGTGGAGCCATGCTGGCAACAGTCATTATAATCGCCTCTGTTAAACGTTTTCCCAAGAGCGAACAACCTTTTCGCATTCGTGAAGTAGTGGATGGCATTAAGGATGCCTCTTTTTCCCTTTTTATGCCCGTGTTACTCATGGGCGGAATACGGTTTGGTATTTTTACTCCCACGGAAGGAGGCGCTGTTGCAGCCTCGTATGCTTTGTTCCTTGGCCTCGTTGTTTACCGGACAGTTACTTTCAAACAAATTTTTAATTCGGCTGTTTCCAGTGGTGTGACTGCGGCTGTTATTTTGCTCATCATTTCGGCAACAACACCATTTGGCTGGATTGTTACCATAGGCGGTTTCCCTGCCAAAATAGCGGAAATTACGTTTTCCCTGACCAGAGAACCATTGATGATCCTTCTGGGAATCAATATCTTGCTTCTTTTTATGGGGATGTTCATGGAAACCACAGCCACGGTACTATTGCTTGGTCCAGTGCTGGCACCCATTGCTGTAGGAGCTGGATTTGATCCTGTCCATTTCGCTATGATCATGTGTACTAATCTTGTTATCGGAATGATTACTCCACCAGTTGGGATGACTCTCTTTGTAGCTGCACCGATTGCTGGCATATCATTCGGTCTGATTGCTCGGGCAATTGTACCTTTTGTCATATCTGTAACCTGCGCCTTGATCCTGATTAATCTATTCCCAACAATTACGCTATGGCTGCCTTCTGTTCTGAATTAGGATAACTATTAAGGGCTCAAGGTGAATTTTGCCGAAGTGGCAACCTAAAGAAATAAAGAAAGTAGAATGCACTGAAATTAGTATGTTATCGCGAGGAAACAAAATTTAAATCATCAAGGCCATTGATAGCAAGCATCATCTACTAACCTAAAAGGAATCATCATGCTTGAACGGTTTCAGCTTACAGGGAAAAACGCAATTGTAACAGGAGCTTCTGGAACTATTGGAGGTGCTATGGCCGAAGCGCTCGCCCGTGCTGGAGCCAACGTTGCCATGTGTTATCACCAACATAGTGAACCAATTGAAAGAGTTATTCGCGAACTGAGTTCTTTGGGAGTGACACTGCGTGGATACAAGATCGACTGCATGCAGCGTAAGCAGATTGCTGAACATGCCGACAAAGTGATGGAAGATTTTGGCAGTATCGATATTGTGATAAACGCTACTGGTGGACTGCTGCCTGGTTCAGTTAACGACAATGGACTCACCCTATTTGATCTCGACCTCGACATCATGGAAAAAATGGTTACTTTCAACTTGTTTGCCGGTTGTATCTGGCCTTGCTTCTTCTATGCCAAAAAAATGATTCATAATCCTGAAGGTGGATCCATTATCAATATCGCCTCCATGAATTCCTATCGGCCCTTGGAAGGAAGAGCTTGCTACGCTGCTGCTAAGGCGGGTGTAGCTAATTTCACGCAATGGTTTGCCGTTCATCTGGCTAAGGATCTAAACTCTAAAATCCGCGTTAATGCTATCGCACCTGGATTCTTCCCTAGCAAGCAAAATTGGGAATCCATGGCATCACAAGCCGGTGAACTGAGATGGCGTGGCAAAAAAATCGTGGAAAGAACACCAATGGGGCGACTAGGAGTTCCCGATGATCTGCTAGGAACTCTTATTTGGTACGCCTCCGATGCATCCAAATATGTTACCGGAACCATGACTCCGGTTGATGGCGGTTTTACGGCCTATGCAGGATTGTAAAAGCTAACGGGCACGTTAGGTTTGTAAAAAATGACAAGCGTATAGGGTTCTTTCTTTAAATTCCTTCTGCGGGAATATATCACTCTCCCTAATAACTTATTCATAACACATCTTGAAGCCTGATCAATTCTGGTTCTTATACGCCTAGGTTTAAAGGGAAAAGATCATGTATCAACTTTGCTTTCTTTTTCTGCGCGGTTTGAACGCAGTAAGTTATTCCCCCCCCCGTACGCACGGTGTTTCCTGCAGTTGCGAAGGGAGAGTGAGTAGTGGGTTTGTCGGTAACTCCCGGATAACTTTTCTACATTTTCCCTTCCCACTGCATTGACACACGACAGGCAGATTTAAGTGTATGCCGATTTTTTGTGCAACGGAAAGATCCTAGAGTGCTAAAACGTACAGCAGGAGATGGGTGCTGATAAAAAAGGAGTTATGTTGGAGGTTGCTGCCTCGCCTAATCTGTTTTGGGGTATCACAATGAATAAGTCCTGAGCCTAAGAGATACTATACTAGAGCTGTTTCTAGATTATACATAAAGTTTGCTACAATGGACAAGATATTTATTCCATAGCATCAATAAAAATTTTTCCAGAATGGTATACATATTATATGGAAAGTCATTCAATATAGTATGCTCGTATACGTTATCACAATTCCCTGTCATTTTAAGTCATTTTTTCGATATACCATATAGAGCATTTCATCTATCTGCAAAACTATAATCGGCATCGAAACCATCTATACGTTTACATAATTGCGTGCTACTACAGAGGTACATAACAACCGATTCTGATCGGAACATATCATCTGCACCCGCAAACAGATCTCTCTTTGACTTGCCCCTTGCTTTTTTCAGTATCATCCTGACGAATACTAATATATAAAATCGTTAGTCACTCAAAATTATAGGGTATCACCAAAACGCCAATGACTTTACCCAAAATTTCTTTAGCATCGCCAGTTACAGAATTTGTGCTGTAATGCGTATTTTCCCTGTAATCCCATATCGGATAACAAACTAGATATGGAGAATCAGCTCGTAAAATCCAGAATACAGCATTGATAGATAATCTATTATTTAGGTAAATGAGAGGTTAATCATAAATTATCTGATATATCATATCTTATGTGATAGCGCCATTCTCATGCTCGTTAGCATGAAAGGATGGCGAGCTGAACAAAACCATATAGCTAATTACTGATACTACCTGAGGATTCCGGACTAAGCCAGTTGTTTTCATTGACTTTCTCCATGTGGCACGCGAAATGGCCCTTATTGCCCTCTCCTCCGACTTAAGGCGAGGAGGAGGGCAAAGAAAATCAGATGAGGCTGGCGCCTCCATCAATATAGATGACTTGCCCAGTGATATAGTCGGAAGCTGAGGAACATAGAAAAACACTCAAGGCCGCCATCTCTTCCGGAGTGTTCACGTGATGCATAGGAATGCTTGCGGTCACCATGTCCAGAAGTTCGGGATGAGCATCATAACGTGCCCTATTCAGATTAGTGAGGATCATGCCAGGTCCTATCGCATTGACATGGATATGGTATTCAGCGAGTTCTCCGGCAAACATTCGGGTCATCTGACTGATAGCGGCTTTGGTGACAGAGTAGGGAGCAGAACCGTTTCGATAACATTTGATTACCGTAGGGGAAGACAAATTGAGGATTTTACCATATCCTTGCGCCTTCATCATTTTGGCGGCATACTGACAGCCAAGAAAAGTTCCACGTATATTCACACTGACCAGTTTGTCAAATTCCTTTATCGGTATGTCAATCATTGAACTGAAAAATGAAATGCCTGAATTATTTACCATAATATCAAGGTGTCCAAAAAGTTGTTTTACATGGACAAAAAGCCTATCCATGGAGGATTCATCGGAGGTGTCCACCGTGTACCAGTCTATGTTGAGTCCATGAGCCTTGAATTCTTCTGAAGCCTTTCTGCATTTATTTCCATCTCTGCTGGCTATAAGAACATGGGCGCCGGCAGTAGCCAACCCTTTCGCTATTCCATGTCCGATACCTTCAGCCCCGCCTGTGACAAGAGCCGTTTTCCCCGTAAGATCGATCATTGTTTTAACATCGGTCATAATATTTTTCCTCCATGCGCTGATAGGGTTTTTGAGATTCATTCTGTCTAGAATCAAAACCAAAA
>CAYRKU010000030.1:0-368 GCA_964425055.1 uncultured Lawsonia sp.
CTTGATGAAGCCGTTTGGATGTAGCTCCACGCCTGCATCCATGAGATCACAGGATTTCACCACGCAGTTTTTAACCACTTCATTTAATTCATCCTTGGCGGCCATACTTTGCAGCATTGGCATAAAATAGGCAGCGTGGAGTGATTTGGTGGCAAGCTTAATGGGCTTGCCTTTCGGTTTTTCCTGGTTGCTCAAGGGAATTCTCCGTAGGCCCGGTAATGGAAAGTTCGTGATACATTGTATCCAACCTACGCTATTCCAATTGCGGCAGCACGTCAAGCAAAGCAGGCTAACTGGCAAAGAATGAAGAAAATAAAAAAATATATTGACGGAAAAGTCTACTTTAGGTAGACATTTCTTCGCGCTGC
>CAYRKU010000030.1:378-12893 GCA_964425055.1 uncultured Lawsonia sp.
CAGAGCGGGTGACTGTTAATCACTAGGTTGGCGGTTCAAGTCCGTCCCGGGGAGCCAAGCCTATACAAGCCTCTACAGCTGTTGCTGTGGAGGCTTTTTCATTACAAAATGGATCAACCGAGTCAGTGGGGCTGTGCCCGTGCTGCTGCCGGATCAGGGTAACGGCTTTTGTCAGAGGTAACAAACCTGAACATTCTACAAACACTAGGGTAAAAGTTAGTGGGGGGGGACTTTTACCTATGAGCATTCTCGGTGAACGAATAAAACAGCTTCGCGGAAAAACTGCCCAAAAGAACTTTGCGCAGTTTTTGGGGATTCCCCTAACTACGTTCGCTAACAAGGAGAAATGCTGGGAACTCGCTGCGGAAAATCGCCAGCTTCACCGGGAAAAAGAAGAGTTTTTACGTGAAAATGGGGAACTCAAAGCAATGGTTGCCCGATTGGAGGAAGGCAAAAATCGTCTTTGTTGCTACGGATCAGCCTACGGAAAATAGCGGTGTTGCATAATTCAAAACGAAAAAATAGCCTTGGTTTGTGTCAAAAACGACAGGCGACAGAGCTGTTTTGTTCTCATTTATCGTGCAAAAATGCTCTTAAAAAGAGCTTCCATTCTCAACTTTTCTGCCCAACGGAATGCCTAGATCGCCGCTAGCCCGTATCTGGACTGCATATAGCCGACATCTGTCCTGCCGGATGACGCGATACTGCCATTATCATTTTAGGTGGCCCTCCTACAGCTTTTTGCTGGTTTTATGTTCAGTTGTGCGCTGTCATAAAAAGGTGTTACGTGGTGCTGTCCTGTGGTGGATGAAAGCAGATATGCAGCTGGAAAACAGAAGAATTATACTGGCGGAAAAAGGACTCATTGCCCTATGGATTCAACTCTGCAGCAAGGAAACTGTTTTAACAGCTATGATGCCGCCTGGGAGCTTTCCGGGCCGCAGGAGATGATGGCAGGGATCGATATGCAGAAGTTTAAGCGGAATAAGGCTCTGTTCAACATCTCGGTTACTCTGAATAACTTCGCACGCCAGATCTGGAATGTACGTAATTCACTGTCGCAGTTATTTTACGGTGGAGAGGGCGGTACTATGTCATTACCTGCCACAGAAGCAGGCGCATTTTTACCGGAACACTGTAGCGGCGTAAGCATTCCTGTGTTTTCCTCATGCGTTGCCGCAGCTCTGTGTTGGTTGTAACAGTCGGTCTCAACATGGTTGGCAGCGGATTATGCACTGTAAGTGCTTAAGCGGTAAGAGCCCCTCACATAAAGAAGATAAATTTTTCCGGCATCAACATTTGGGCCTTCTGCCGTAATTCAGGCCATCGCCCGTTTCAGCCTGTGTGATAACAGGCTGTAAAAGGCCTTTCCGTTCTCAAACCATTTTTCGTTTTGGAGCAGGTCACGCTTCAAAGCCGTACCACCCAAGGCAAAGTCAGGCATCCGTCAAACGCTCTTCGCCATTCTCCCCATTCTCATTTATCGTGACCGCATAAGGCAAGGGCCCGGCGTATGAACGCAGGGCCCTGTTGTGGCATATCGGGCGTAGAGGGTTAGTAGCTGTGACTGTCCTGCCGCAGGCTTTCCGGGGTCACTTTGTGGGCAAAGGTATAGAACACCCACATTTGATAGGCAATAACAATGGGAACACACACCAACGCAACACCAAGCATGATTTTCAGTGTCAGCGGGCTGGAAGCACTGTTGAATGCCGTTATGCTGTATAGCGGATCAATATTGGAGATAATGATGCCGGGGAACATACCCAGTACACCAAAAAAAGTAACCGCAAGGATAAACAGTGCACTGCACAGCCATGCGCCAAGCAGATTGCCTCCCGCAAGCATAGAGCGCAGGGTGAACAGCGCTGCCACGGCAATAATCGGGACAATCAACAGAGCCGGGCTGGCCGTGTAGTTGGCGTACAGTTCGGTATAGGAAGCCGTCAGTGCCAGGAAAAGAATCACCAAAGCCACGAGGAATGGCCACAGTTTGGAGGCAGTGGCCACAGCCCGATCATGAAGATCCCCGGCAGATGTGAGCGCTAGCCACAGCGAACCGAGCAGGCAGAACATCACTACAAAGAAGACGCCTCCCGCAATCCCATACGGATTGAGTAATTTCAGCAGGTTGCCGTGATAGATGCCGTTTTCATCGATGGGAATACCGCTGAACAGGTTGGCAAAAGCCACACCCAGCAACAGCGCGGGAATGAAATTACCCAGGCATTGGCAAACATCCCAAAATTTACGCCAGCAGGCACAATCCTTTTTGTTGCGGAATTCAAAGGATACCGCCCTGAAGATCAGGGCAAAAAGCAACAACAGGAGCGGTGCGTACAGCGCGCTGAACATAACGGCATAGGCTTTGGGGAACGCGGCAAAGGTTACCCCACCGGCAGTGATCAGCCATACTTCGTTACCGTCCCAATAGGGGCCGGCAGCGTTGTAGATGATGCGTTTCTCATCATCAGTACGGGTCAGGAACGGCAGGAGAGTTCCCATGCCAAAGTCGAATCCGTCTAGGATGAAATAGACTGCCCAGAGCAGCCCCCAGAGAACAAACCAAATGGTTTCGAGCATGATGCTATCCTCTTGGTAACGGATTAAGGCAGGATCAGGCCTGCGTTTCAGGGCCTTTGCGGGCGTACTTACGCAGCAGACAGATATCCACAACCCCAAGGAATATAAAAACAACGGTGAAGGCTACAAGCGAAATCGCAACAGATGAAGCAGGAACGGGGGAAACGGCATCCGAAGTGCGCATAAGGTTGTACACAATCCACGGCTGTCGCCCTATTTCCGCCACTGCCCAACCTGCCATAATACTGAAATAGGGCAGGGGGATAGCGTAGGTTAAGGCTTTAAGCAGGCGGGGATGATTTTCCATGTCCTTGCGATACCACCATGCCAGAAGCGCTAGCAGCACAAAAATACCCGCGCAGCCCGCCATAAAGCGGAAAGAGAGAAACGTGGGTAAAACCGGGGGCGTATTTTCTTCCGGGAATGAATTCAGCCCTTTCACTTCCGCATCTGAAGAATTGAACGCCAGGATGCTGAGCATACTGGGAACGGGGATAGCTTCAATAACGTTTTTCCGGTTTTCTTGATCAGGCCATGTCAGCATGTACATGGGGACATGGGTGCCGGTTTCCCAGTGCGATTCCATGGCGGCAAGTTTTGCCGGCTGCATTTCCGCGATAACCTGAGCATGGTGGTGACCCTGGGCGCCCAGCAGCAAAGCAAGGATAAGTGTAAAAGGAGCGGCAATTTTGACAGACAGTTTGAAGAAATCCACTTCATTTCTGCGGGCTAGATGCCATGCGGACACGCCCAGTACAAAAAAGCCTCCAAGCATCCATGAGGCCAGGATGGTATGCCCGTATTGGCCCCAGGCAAAGGAATTGGTAACGACATCAAAAAAACTGTCCAATTCTGCCCTGCCATTGCGCAGAGCATACCCTACGGGGTTTTGCATCCAGCCATTGGCGATGATGATCCACAGTGCGGAAAGGTTGGAGGCAATGGCAACCAGCCAGATAGCGGCAAGGTGAACTTTTTTGCTCACCCGTTTCCACCCAAATGCCCATACTGCCAGGAAGGTAGATTCCAGAAAGAAGGAGAGGGTGGCTTCAATAGCCAGCAAAGAACCAAAAATATCGCCAACATACTCTGAATAGCGAGACCAGTTGGTACCAAACTGGAATTCAAGAGTGATACCGGTAACAATACCCAGAGTGAAGTTGATCAAAAACAGTTTGCCCCAAAATTGGGTCATCCTTTTGTAAATGTCTTTTCCCGTTCTGACGTAGCACGTCTCCATGATAGCCAGAAGTACGGCCAGGCCGAGTGTCAGCGGGACAAAGACAAAATGGAAAAAAACGGCCACGGCAAATTGAAGCCGCGACAGCATGATTATGTCCATGATCCCCCCTTTTTAAGGAGTTTATGTGGCACAACGATCCGTTAGTCGGCGCTCATGCATTTTGCTTTGAGCGCGGCTGCCACGGCTTTTCCCAGGGCGACGCATTTGGTCAAACCTTCGTGCTTGGGAACGAAGGCAATTTTCAGCGGGTCTGCCGGCAGTTCCATATGCATGGCAGCAAGCTTTTCCTGAATAATTTTGGCTGATTCCCCAGACCAGCCATACGATCCGAAGGCCGCTCCAATACGGTTTAATGGCCGCAGCCCCTTCATATAGGCGAGCACGTCTGCGATTTCGGGGAGAACTCCGTTGTTGTGGGTGGCCGAGCCTACAATTACGGCGCCGCAGTTGGCCAGTTCTGTCATGACGTCGCTGTGATGGTTTTTCTGAATATCTATAATCTTATAGGGGATGCCTTCCTCTTCCAGAGCAGCTCCAATGGCAGCTGCCATAATGCCTGTGGAGCCCCACATGGTTGCGTAAACAATCAGGGCGCGTGGCTGCGGCTTTTGCTCTGCCAGTTTGCGGTAGGTGTCTAGGATGAAGCGGCAGTCTTCCGCGGTGCGGAATATGAGCCCATGGTCCGGAGCAATTGTTTCAATATCAAGGCCCATGGAAGAAACAGTGTCCAACGTTTTCAGCACCATGGGGGAGAAGGGAAGGACAATATTGTAATAATATTCGTTGATGGCCTGCCGCAGAAGGTCAGGGTTGTATTGGTCAGCAAAGCGGTCAGAAGACGCAATATTTTGGCCAAATGCATCGTTACTGATTAGCAGCTTTTCTTCGGGGATGTAGGATACCATGCTGTCCGGCCAATGCAGCATGCGCGTTTCCAGAAAATGAATATTCCGTTTGCCTATATTGATCGCATCGCCTGTTTTGACCACCTGGACAGGCCAGCCAGATGTATCAAACTGGGCGTCAAGGAAACGTTTACCCACGGCAGAGGTGAATATTTTCTCAGGCCGGCAGCGCTCCACAAGCTGGCACAAAGCACCGGAGTGATCCTTTTCTGTATGGTTCACTACGATGTAATCAACTTTTTCCAAGGGCAAAGCCCTGGCAAGGCGGCAGAGCATAGCCCCCGTATACTCTTTGTCCACGGTATCAAAGACAACATTTTTTTCATCACGGATCAAATAGGCATTGTAGGTTGTGCCTTTGGGTGAACGGCTATATCCGTGAAAATTGCGTTTGTTAAAATCAACGGCGCCAATCCAGAATACATCTTTGGCGATTGCAACAGGTTTCATGATTATTCTCCCATCCATGAAAACAGTTGTGTAAGAAAAGAGGTGCAGCGAAAGATACCGCTACACCTCTCAAATTAATGCAACGGCATAAACCCTAGGCAGGAGAAAACTCCGACTTTGCGGCCCCGCAAACCGGGCAGACCCAATCTTCGGGCAAGTCGACGAAAGCGGTGCCAGGGGCTATCCCGCTATCGGGATCGCCTTCGGCAGGGTTGTATTCATGGCCACAGATATTACAAACATATACTTGCATGGTATTCTCCTCAACTTTTAATGAGATGGATATGTTGGCGGGCAATCAGGCTTTCCAGAGGCCATGCAGATTGCAGTATTCGCGAACGGATACAACCTTCTCAGCAGGAATGCAGAACGTAGCTTCCGGTGCCTCGCCAGGTTTCAACACCTTTTTGCAGCGTCTGCCGTCAGCAGATGTAACTTCAATCCATTCAATCCAGTGCTTCTCTTCCATAACGTGAGGCGCGGAGCCCACTTTTACCTTACAGCCTCCATCGGCTGCTTCAAGAACGGGTACGTGCTTTTCCTTCGCTGCGTCAACAGAGCTGGCAACCATGTGTTTCATGGGTTTGCCACAGCAAACAAGCTCGCCATTTCCTGCAGAGAGCACCTCGACAACGTTACCACACGTCGCACACTTATACACTTCGAATTGGGTGGGCATAAAACCTTCCTTACGTTTGTATGTTCGTTTGTTTCGGAATCCAGTCTACACTACGACCTGTTTTTTGGCAATTAAAAATTACCCGTACAACGTATGAAATACACTACCATATTTTCATCCAGTATACTCGTCCTTCTGTAAATAAGTACAGTACAGACCATTCTCAGGAGAGTATTTTAGCTAATGCGCCGTAACTGGAATTTTGACTTTCCAGTTTTAGGTGTGGTGATACGGCGGCAGGGCCCGTGTTAGCCTGTGGAGAGATAGTGAGACCTGGGGAATAGGCGTTTGGTTCGTACCCGTAAAATTTCCCACGTGGGAATGGAAAACAAAGCCTTATTCCTCTGGGCAGTCTCGCTGAAGCAGGAACCCGCCTATGGTACGGTGTAAGCCCGATAGGAATCCCCCGACTTTAGGCGGGGGAGGATGTCAAACGCGTAGAAGTGGGGAATCCGTTTGGTTATCACCCTTTTTCTTCCGGGCAGTGTGGCAGATGGCATATAGCTGCGTACCCAGCCAGCCAAGGCTAAGGGCGGGTTTTACGCCATAGTTGATGGATTCCTGGCATTGGTTGAGCACATCTGTAAGATATAAATGCTCCCCGGCAGATAGCGTGCGCAGTATATCGCTTAGGGTATTTTCTTCCGGGCGTGTCAACGCGGCAATCTGGGCCTTTTGCAGAGCAACGATGATTTGCCGGGCCAGCATTGTGTCCACAGCGCCTTTGGCGGCGGTACGTTCCAGCCAGCCTCGCCCGGTACTGATAAAGGTTGTCAGCTCGTCTAGCCATATCTGTAAATTTGCCTGAGCGGAAGCTCCCGTTTCCGGCCAGGCTAGGGTTGCAACCCAGCTACGGGAAACCAGTGTGGGCAAAAGGCGCTCACGCTGCGGTGTCAGCAGCAGGAAGCAGACACCGGCCGGAGGCTCTTCAAGCATTTTGAGCAACATATTGGGGGTATTATTGCTCAGGGCCTGTGCTTCGGCCAAAATGACCACACGTTTGCCCGTGTCATGTGGAGCTTCGGCAAGGATACGCCGTAACTCGTGGATGGTGTTGACTGTGATTGTAGCTTCGCGTCCGTCCAGCACACAAAGATTGTTGAAATTGGTCAGGATGCTTTTTTCGCCGGAAGCACCGTCTTTAGCATCGGATGTGAGGACTTCAGCGTTATATGCGCCGATAAGGCGGCAGATATCACAGTTTATACAGTCAAGGCATGGAGGGGCCGTACTCGGGCAATTCAGGCGCGCTGCATACCACAGAGCAAGGGAAAAGCGTTCATCCACTTCTCCACCCTCGAGGATCAATACCTGAGGCGGATCCTGCCCCAGCCTGTCCAGAATTGTCCGGACACGATTCTGGCGGGGAGTCAAAGCCGGTGCATACGCTTTTTGGGCTGTTTCAGCCTGCTGAACGCGCTGGTCAGTTTTTTCAGGTGTTGGCTGTCTGGGCACGGCAGATCTCTGTACTAGAGCGCTTGAAGCGTGTTTTCGCTTTAATGTTTCTCCACATTAACGCTGTAACAGCGCTGGGCAATGATGTTGATATAGTCTTCATGCTTATCTAGGTAAAATGATAACGCACGCGCAAAGTCCGACCCAAGAAGACCATCCACAAAAAGCTGACTTACCTCACGGATATTGCAAAGGATCCCCTGAAAACGGGCCAGTATGGCACGTTCCTCTCTGGTCATATCCCGCAATATGGCGAGCAGTGTCTGGTGCGCGCATGGCTGATAGAACCAGAAATACATCAAATCCAGTACATTAATGATACTTTCTACCTGCAATAGTTTGAATTCTTTTGCTGTCGCTTTGATAAAGTCGCGGGGCTGTGCAAGCAGTTCCAGAATATCCCTGTCGGGGAAAGCCAGCTCCAGCTTTGTATACGAGTCGAACAAACTCTGTATTTTTGTCAGATAGTCCCAATTGCGCAGGCGGTAATTGTTACGTCTGTCGGCTATGGCTTCGATAATTGCAGCTACGGTATCTGACGCAGTTTTTGAGATAATGGCAGCACAGGGGATCAGAATTTCTTCCGGAGGCATGGCAGTGAAAAATGGAAGGATAAGGGCCAGAATATCGTTGAACAGGATGGACATAGGGATCGCTAATGCGCTTCGAAAGAGGTTGCCGATGACAGCCGCCCGGGGGAAGCCCCGGTATATATTATGGGCTGAAATATATACGCTGTTGGCCCCGGCAATTATCGAAAATACCAGCAGCGGGTGCGTATCCACGGTCATGCCCATAAGATCTTTAAGCAGCAGGCAGCGGATCAGCCACTCCAGCAGCACAACAGACAGCCCCGTGTACATGAGCGAATCGCATATGCGCGACCAGCTTACCAGATTATTCCAACGCAGAAGCGAGTCCTTGTGCAGGCCGCCGCCGGCAAGAATAGCCTGGGCAACATTGCGTACTCCAGTAATAACAAACCATATGGGCGCGCCCAACCATGCCAGAACCCACCAATCCTGCGTATAGAGGAATGTGAACAGCGCGGGGATAAAGCCGATGAGAATTTTTAATATATTGGACATTGTCGTATTCAAATATGGCAAACCTGCCCAGGCCGGGTTGCCGCGCACGGCTGCAGCCTGTGCAGCGCACAGGCCATTATCCGCATTTCCGCCTATGCCGCCCATGGTAATGACATTGCCATTCGGCTCAATATGAATATCGGAAGAGATGGCCCTCCATTCTCGCTGCCTGCTCAGGCCAAATTTTTGCAAACCCAACGTCTGGCGCATGAAAAGTCCAAACAAATGGTGAACCCAGGTGGTTTTTGCCGGTTCCTGATATACATCGCGAAAGATGAGCTTGAGCTTTACCGGAAGCGTAATTGTACGGATATGTCTGTTTTTGAGCAGCTGTTTGCGCGCTTCGTTCGGCAGACTGTCGGGGAAAACCAGCCCCATACCGTGGCGGTTACCAGAATGGCTGGTGGAATCCGTGCCAATACGGCTGCGCAGAGGGGCAACTTTATACGGGGCCTGCAGGGAGGGAATATTGCGCAAAATAGCCCGGAATTTCTCGCAGCGGTCAATGTCATCATGATCAGTGGACATTTCCAGCCTGGCGATCATGATGCGCAGTATTTGCTTGAGACGTAATACGCTGCCATCGTTGATGGCCATTTGAAGATCATTGATGGCGCCCAGGTGCCGCAGAGTTCCTTCCTGCCATTCTTTCAGATTGAACATTTCAAGATGGGTGATCATCCCCTGTCCATCCCAAAGCAGTTCCAGAACGTCTTCAGCAGACAACCCAGCTAACTGGAGAGTGATTCGGTAACCACTGCGTAATGCGCTAAGCCGGCCCAGTAGCACGTGTGGCTGTAGGAGCAAAAGTTCCGGTGTATCCGGAGCTTCCCGTGGGACATCGGGTGAAGGAAGCTCAGGGTTACTTTCCGATCTGATCCATGTCTTCAAGATAAACTCAGTAGTGAGCGCGTCCATTTTGTGGATGCGTTCAAGCAGTTCATCTGAACGCTCAGGCGCTGTTTTCAGCTCCTGTCCAAGCTCATTAACCCGTTTTTTTAAATGAGGCAGGAGTATTTTGTGGGCAAATTCCGCTAGGTGCAGAAAAGAGGGTTGACCTGTTCTCACAAAAGCCAGGAAAGCTTCCGGATCCAGTTGTGGCACGGGAATACCCAGCTCTTCCGCCAAAGCGGGCGCGTGTTTGCTGTTCCAGACGCGTAGTGTTCGCATCACATGTTCTTTCATCCAGAGGGATACCTTTTGCCCCTCCTTCATCAGGGCAACTACCGGGCGTTCAGCCAAAAAAGCAAGGAAGTCTTCCGGGTTGGAAAACCCGCGTGGCGCCCAGACAAAATTGACAAACCGACCGCGGAATCTGACCCGAAATTCAAGGCCGATACGTACAGACAAGTCCATTATTTCAGCTGCCTGCAGCAGTTCACGCGCTGCGGCTGGCTCCACATAATTATAATAGATTACGGTGAGGTTGCGTATTCCTTTGATCCAGGCGTCCATGATCAGATGCGTGGGGTTTTTACGGCCTTTGGTATTGGCATCGTGCACGTGGTGGTCCATCGTCAGCTGATCCCATGCTTCCGGCATTTCGATCAGGTGATGCTGGGAAAGAAATGCGCGGACAAGCCGTGGATTACCTGAAGCTGCTTTGCGGAAATCGTGCACAAGTTTCAGCTGGTTGAATTCATTATCGCGTGACCGGATGATCTCTTTCATGATTTGGATCAGCACCCGCCCCGTGTTATAACGGAAGGGCGTTTGCGCGCTGTGCAGCACCTCATCGCGTAAGGCGCGTAGGGCAATCAGCCTGTCTTCGGCAAGGTTGCTTTTGATGATGCTGCCAAACAGGTTGAGTACAGCATAGGCCATTCTGTATTCATGCGTTGTTGTAAGTTCAATAATCCCATGGGGATGAAGATTGGCGCTGAAGATTTTATGTTCACTATCACGGGTAGGACCATGCTTAATGATATCGTTGATTATCTTAAGAAGCTCATGATCCTGGCGGTCAAAAAAGAGCGGTGACGTCATGGTGCAGGCCTGTGTGATTTTGGAGTCAGATTACTTCTTTTAGCCACTTAAAGTGGCGACTGTCAAGCAATTATCCGGTTTTTTGATATTCGCTTCAACGGCAGGAGAAGGAAAAATCCGCTTCTCTGATCGCACTGGTTCGGGTATGGTATTTTGTTATGAACTCCGGATGGTGAAAGGCTGTTAACGGTTAAAGATAATAAGTCTGCCGGACAGGAACATCCGTTCCGTATCCGGCAGATAAAGGAAAATACAAACAGTAAAGGACGATATCAGGCTGTCTTATTCCGGAAGGCAGTGCGTAACCAGGCGTACCAGGCATCCAGCCCCTGCCCGGTGCGGCAGGATACTTCAAAAAGAGGCAGATCTGCATTAAGACTGCGGGCGTGCCGCGCCGCTGTGGCGACGTCAAAGTCCACATACGGGAGCAGATCCACTTTATTGAGGATCATCGCTTTGGCCAGATGGAAAAGCTGTGGATATTTTTCAGGTTTATCATCACCTTCAGTAACGCTCAGCAGGGCAATTTTGGCGTCTTCGCCGCAGTCAAATTCTACCGGGCAAACCAGATTGCCTACATTTTCGATAAACAGGATATCAATTTCATCAAGCGGAAAACTTTTGACGGCTTCCATAATCATATTGCTGTCCAAATGACAGCCGCCCTCTGTATTGATCTGTACAGCTTTAGCCCCGGTAGCGGCCACGCGGCGGGCATCATTGTCAGTCTGCAAATCACCCTCGATAACAGCCATACGAAATTCGGGTTTGAGATCAACCAGCGTACGTTCCAGAAGAGCTGTTTTACCAGCCCCCGGAGAACTGATCATATTCAGCGTAAGGATGTGGTGCCCTGCAAAAAGTGAGCGCAGCTCTTCAGCGAGCTTGTCGTTGGCTTCAAGAACATTGCGGATAACCGGTATTTCCATTGAAGTACTCCTGTGGAACAATTGAAGTTTGGTTTTGCGGGTTGTCTGTTAGCGGAAGCAATCACACAACCGCGACGGGTTCATTTCCTCTGCCGGGTATGCCTAATTGTGTGCGGCACATGTCTTTAACGGAATAATGCCGGTTGGCCGCGGAATATTTACGGTGAACATATCACAAGATTATAATATCCAAAATAAAGCGGTGTCGCTGCAATACCGCATATTTTTGATCTCCTCCCCGCCTGAATCTGGGGGATTCCCAGCTTCAGGCAATCTTGCGATTGCATCTTAAGCTGGTTTCTGTTTCAGCGGGAATGCCCGGGGAGGGAACGAGGCCTGATTTTAGCCGCAAATATTCCCACGTGGGGAATTCGGGTACTAACCAAGCCCCTGTTCCCCAAGGCTTTACTATCTCTGCACAGACTGACACGGCAGGCCACGCCGCCATCTCACCTGTTAACACTCAAAAACTGGAACGTCAAAAAATTCCGGTTAAGGCGCGCCTGATGAGGTTGAATATGAAATTGACAAGCTCTCAGGTATAACTCGTAAAAGTACAGCCAGATGTGCTGCTGATCGAACCTTCAGAATTATAAGCAGGTTTTCGCGCTTTGCTTATGCTGCCGTTGCGCACGGCAACAGGCTAGATGCGTTCCCGTCGGCGGGATGAAGAAGGAATATTCATAGACGTACGATATTTGGCAATGGTTCGCCTGGCGATGGTAACTTTAAGATACTTTTTCAGAATTTCACCAATGCGATCATCAGAAAGAGGCGCTTTGGGGTCTTCTTCACCGATACATTTTCTGATCAGCGCTTTGACGCTTTCCGAGCTTACCTGGCGGCCGTTGTCCAGATTAAGGGCGCTGTTGAAGAAAAATTTCAGCTCAAACAGACCAAACGGTGTCGCCGCGTATTTGTTTTTGGTGATTCGGCTCACAGTGGATTCATGTATGCCAATATCGTCAGCAATATCTTTTAAAATAAGCGGATGCAAATGGCTTACGCCATGTTCAAAAAAATCGCGCTGATGTTTGACAATACTTTCCAGCACCCGGTACAGAGTGCGCTGGCGCTGGTGCAGGCTTTTGATAAGCCATGTTGCGGAGCGGAGCATATCAGTAAAATAATCTTTTTCTTTGCCGTGAGCCGATTCTGCAATGGCCTCGTAGGCGGGGTTGATGCGCAGGTTGCCAA
>CAYRKU010000030.1:12903-15233 GCA_964425055.1 uncultured Lawsonia sp.
AGGCCTTCGTCATTCAGGATAATAACAAATTGTCCATCCAGGTTATATATATAAGCGTCGGGGCTGATGTAGGCTGGGGTATATTCCCCGAAACTTGCCCCGGGCATGGGGTCCAGCGACTGGATGATCTCCAGATATTCCTTAAGCTCTTCTGTACTCAGATGAAATGTACGCAGCAAAGGTTTGTAGCGGTGTGCTTCCAGATCAGCCAGATGACTGGTGACCAGGCTTACAAGAGTGGCGTCCCGATCATAGCCTAAAACCCTGATCTGGACGAGCAGGCATTCCTCCGGTGTTCTGGATGCCACCCCGACAGGGTCAAAGCACTGAATAGAATGCAGCACCTCTTCCACGTCTGCGGGAGTAACGGATGCTTTGATCATTGTCCCGTCTGCGGCGTCTTCATTGGCCATGGCGGCTATCTCTTCCGGAGAGGCCTGAAGATATCCGGAAGAGGCCAGGTTGCCGATGATGATTTCCCCAATTTTCTTTTGATCATCGCTGAGGGAAGATAGCCGCAGCTGCCACATGAGATGGCTTTCCAGTGTGGGGCTGGAGGCGTACCTGGCCTCGAAAGAAGTCATTTCTTCCGGCAGTTCATATTCTCCATGTTGTACGGACCGGGGTGTGCTGGCAAATTCTCCCATGTAGTCTTCCCACGCTTCTGATTGGGCAACCTCCCGATCGTAACTTTCGTCCGCCTGCTGCGTTCCCCGGCGAATTTCGTGATCTTCGAGGGGGGTGGGTTCCTCCTGAGCTTCCTCAAGAAAAGGATTTTCCAGCAGTTCACGTTGTACGGTTTCCACCAGTTCCAGCCGGGAAAGCTGTAACAGGCGTATGGCCTGCTGCAGCTGTGGAGTCATGACAAGCTGCTGGGAGAGTTTGATTTGCTGCCTGAGTTCCAGTGCCATGAGAAGCTTCTTATTCTGAGCGCATTCGGAAACCCCACTGCCTCAGCCGGCGGGCGGTACAGAATGTAGAGTATCCATACATGCAGGGATTATGCCAGATAAGCCGTTTTGGCGCAAGGAAGGATCGTTGAATCGGCTTTTTATCAAAACGCACCGTAACTGGTTTTGACTTTCCAGTTTTTATTTAAGCGTTAACAGGTGATACGGCGGCGTGGCCTGCCGTGTCAGCCGGTGGAGAGATAGTGAGACTTGGGGAATAGGGGCGGTTGGTTCGTACCCGTAAAATTCCCCACGTGGGAATGTTTGCGGCGAAAACAAAGTCTTGTCTCTTTGAACAGTCTCGCTGAAGCAGGACCCGCCTGCGGCGCGGCTCGTTAGAGCCGCTACCGACAGGAATTCCTCGACTTCAGGCGGGGGATGAGGTCAATGCTGTTGAAATGCGTTTGAATACTGTCAGAACGGACTTTCGGGATACGGGATACAAGTGTTCGCCAGGCGCGCCCTGATCCGGCCGGCGTCGGATATTTTCCACTGGCGTGGCGTCAGCTTTTTGCCACGTTACAGTATATCCGGCGCCGGGCTTTCTGATTATGCGTCCAGCCGCTGCTGGCTGTCGGTCGATTCGAGGGGATCCTCACCATACCGGTTGGGACCAATGGTACCTCTGAAGGCGCAGATAACAATAAATCCTATCGAGACAAGAAAACCCACATAAGGGATACCATTCAGCAGCATCAGAAGTATCCACCATCCGGATTTGTTAAGATCGTGTAATCTTCGGGCGAAGACGGCAACATGTGGAAGAAATAGGGCAAAAAATGCAATAGCCGGAAGTACAAAGCCGGAGTCCGTGCCGGATGCAAGGGCTATTAATGTCGTTAATAACATGATCAGCCCAAAGAAAAGCTCAAAATACCAGTATTCAGAACGCGGGGCCCGGCCTCTGAAATCGGCATATTTTTCTTTGAGGCAGGTACGAATGGCTGTGGGAAAGTTCATCGCGTTTCTCTCTTTTTAGTTTGTAACAGTCGAAAATGGAACTACAAGGCAACTTCTCAGGCTTTGGCAGGAACCGTTTCCCAGCCGGTTGAAAGGGCAGTCCATAGAATCAGGTCTGCTTTTTAACCTATAATTACTATTATAAATAGTACTGTGTTCTGTCAAGTGTTGTAGTGTCAGGTTACATCCTCCCCGGCTTAATGCGGGAGAAGGATGTAAACGTTTTTTTGAACCTCTCCAGGGTCAGAGCAAGCGCCTCAGAAAAGAGTTTCGTTATTCCCCGGCGAGCGTGGCTGAGGCGGCCGTCAGAGCGGTCTTGATCACCTGGTCCATATCGAAATAGCGGTAGAGCCCCAGCCGACCGCCGAAGATAACGCCGGGCTGCGCGCTTGCAAGCGCACGGTAGTGCTCGTACAGCGC
>CAYRKU010000031.1:0-15144 GCA_964425055.1 uncultured Lawsonia sp.
CTGCACAAAGCTCAATTCCCCGGCTATTGGGCACTGTACCGTCGCGGGGTGATCATGAACATCACCAATCCAAAGGTGACGCTGTTTTTCCTTGCCTTTTTGCCTCAGTTTGTTGCCCCGGATCTGGGCCATGTTTCACTCCAGATCATCCTGCTCGGCGTTTTGTTTCAGCTGGCCACATTTCTTGTATTTGGTACCGCATCACTGCTTGGCGGCAAAGCGGCCCGGCGCTTCAACCAGTCTGTTCGCGGACAGCTGATCATGAACCGCGTTGCCGGGGTGGTATTTACGCTTTTGGCCCTTACGTTGCTCCTTTCCACCCACTAAGAGATAAACATCATCACTACAAAAATGATCATAGTGACAGCATCTTAGTGGAATAAAATTTTATTCCATGCAGGAATTGACGTTACAGATATCTACAAAAGCCTTTTTGAAATTCTGAGTGTCATCCAGTACATTTTCCTCAAAGAGAAAATTTGCCATTTACTGAAAAAATAGTCGAAAACAATATGGTGGTGTTTTCATGTATTTTGTCGATAACATCATATAACCTATAATAAATTTCTAATAACTAAGTTTTATTTTTACCAGTATATTTTTATATATTGCTTTTAATAAATTACTTTTTGCTCTACTTAGGCCTGAAATTACTATACTTTTCTAACTTTATTACTGACATTTTTATGGCCGCTACCTGACACTTTATCCTCGACTATATCAATAGATATCATTGATGTCTTTCTTTCGTAATTTGCTTTAAAATCTTCTGGAAACTATATAGTTCAAAAAGGATTTTTTATCATCACTTTTATCAGCAAAAGTCTCTAATTCAGCTTTATTCAATTCATTATCCGTCTGTATCATGATGTTATCTTCAGAATGGTGTATCAATTTTAACAGAATTGATCCCATCAACGTACATATTCTCAGGCTACCGCGGACAATACTTGAATAAAAAAATAAGTCCTTTCAAACGATTGCACGCTTAAAAGGACTCAAAAAATTTTTCTTTCTGGCGGAGAGGGAGGGATTCGAACCCTCGATACAGTGTTACCCGTATACCCGCTTAGCAGGCGAGCGCCTTCGGCCGACTCGGCCACCTCTCCATATCTGACATACTTTCCGGTATGAATACTACATATAACATTATGCCTGTGTCAACCGCAAAATTCCTGCATCGTCCAGGTCCGGCTGTCACCTGAGCCGGACCTTTCACAGCCACGTTCGGCGCGCCTCATCGCTCAAACAGTCCGGGAATCTCCACAAAAAGGCTGTAGCTTTCATCATAGCCGTCATACGTATACCGCCCAACAAAGCGGTAACACTGCGCCGTATAGGCTACCTCTATACTCTGATCATACGTTTTACCGACTGATCCCCCCTTACGCATATTGCGATAATCATCAAAATTAATGGAAAACTCAGGCGTAAGATTGAGTATGAGCCTGTTGTGCACCAACTCCACGCGGGAGGTAAGGCCAACATTTCTCCATTGCGCATATTTAAATTTATCTCGGTAATCGTAATACTTGTCTCTAAAACTTATCCCGGTATATAGCGAAACTTTATCTTTATAGCGCAGGTTCAAATCATGATCGTGCCGGGTAAGCTCACCATCATAAGGAGAAATATACGTTTTGGCTTTATACCCCAACCACGGCCAGGGATGGATTTCAAAGTCCGAAATAATATCCATAAACGGCCGACGTTCGTACTTATCGCGATACAAAACGCGCTGTTCCTCTTCAAAATCATACCCTGATTCAATACGCCACCGCAGAAGATCGTTATAAAAAACCTTGCGATGCGCCTCCTGTTTATCCCCTTCCCCTGATACGGTTATTCTCTCCCCTTTACGGGTAATGATATTGGTAATGGAATAGATAAGTTCATTAGTGGGGAGGATACGATCCTCGTTGATGTAAAACGGATTTTTCTCCTGATCCACATGCGGCGTACGGGAATATCGAAGCCTCGGCTGGATTTGATGGCGAACGGCCGTCCACCTGCTTTTCCCTGCGTTTTCCGGTACAACGGCCAGTTCTTCCCCCTCATTCAGATTCCACACCCGATTTGCTTCGGTATAGGCCTGAATATCCCAATCTACTATACTACGGGCTTCTCCAGTCTGTAGAGGGGACGAACTGTTATTCTGATACAGTGCACGCAGGCTAGTACGGTCCTTAGTTTCCGTATTGTAATAGGTCTGACGTAAGCCCATGGTGCCTATCAAGGAAGCGTATCTTAAATTCAAAGGAAGCGAGACCTTAGGGTACAATTCCATACGCCACCCTGAAGTGCCCTCCGCACGGTACATATAGGCTGACTGAAACTGAGCATCAATTTCCAGGGGTAGCCATGGCACAATTCGGCCTTTATACAAAAAAGCATCAAGCTGTGGCAGACGCTGTACCAACTGATCCTGGCTCGTTGGACGGTTGCCATGCCCCAGGAAAGGATCCTGCTCATAACGCATACTGGCTACCACACCTACCCTCTGCCAGTCGTTGGACAGCAGCCCGGCACTGACCCGCGTCTGATTATCTTCCTGAATATCGCGGCCAAACAGATTAAACATGGTATCGCGCGTTTCATCGAAGCCGGTAAATCCCTGATTGAACTCCCGCAGATAATCCTGATCAGAAACAAAATCAATGTTGCCCCGGTAGCGCCAGGTTGAGGCGCCGACAAAGCCGTCTCTCATACCACGTACCCAGTAACGATCACGATTTGTGCGGAGTGAGTTGCTTTCCAGTCGTCCGCTGCCTGGGGTGGATACGGTTTCCCGGTCATAAATGCCGGTGGCGGCTATCCAAGTCTGCTGCCCTGTAAATTCATGGTTACGGTATTCAAGGCCGAGCAGCGGGCCAACCTTGGTCATCATGCCAGCATACACAGTCATATCGCTACTTTCATCAATCACATGGAAATACGGCTGCGTGTAGAAAAAACCACGTTTGAAACTTTTGCCATAATCCGGCATCAACAGCCCCGATTGCCGTGTGGTTTTAGCCGGCAAAACCATAAACGGTGTGTACAATACGCCTTTATCTTTTATATCCAGGGACGTATGGAAAAGCTGTGCGTAACCGTCTATTTCCACAACGGCCTGGTCTGCAAGCATGGACCAAGCCGGGACATCCCCATCGCAGGTGGTCACCTTAGCCTGATTAAATGTATAGCGATCGCCCCAATGCTTAATAACCCGTGATCCGGAAAAATAAATATGGGGACCAGCCATAAAAATATTCCCGTTGGTCAGCCAGCCTGTTTTGGAACGCAGATCAAATTCGGCCGCATCGGCATTGAGATCATCACGGCCCATCCGCACAAAAACATTGCCCTTCAGATACACCCAATTGGTAGTGGCATAATAACGGGCAAAATCCGCCTTCAGAATATCTTTGCCCCGGCGCAGCACTACCTTACCTTCGGCCTCAACAATAGTATTATTCTCAAAGGTAGTTAGTTTATCGGACTCTAGGTTCCACGTGGTATCGGCTGTTTCTTCATCAGGCAGCTTCAATACTTCAAATGCGGCCACGGCCACATGCTGGACCCCAGGCACAGGCAGTACACACAATAGCACTGCCATACAAGACAAGCACAGATACCGGAATAAAATGATATTCATGGACACGCAAAACTTCCTGTTGCATCCTGAGGCAAAGGCACAGCCCAGCGCCTTCAATTGTGGCCACACCACTATATGTGGATCAGGGCCAGAAGAACCTTAACTTAACTGTCTGAAGCAAAAAACATACTCTTCTTCATTCCATATACTGAAGTTTAATCTGCACCATGTTACATCGGTGCAGTGAATAAAAGCGCCTTCCGATCGCGAGTTATGGAATGGACGACTTGGAATGATTTCAAAAGGTATCAACACCATGAACGAAACAGCCCAGAAAAATTAACAGAAAACGCACCCAATATGCAACCCGTCCAGGGTGTGAAACAGCAACTCTAAGACATAAACGGGGCGTTACCCCGAAAGCACGTGCCGGGCACGATCTGCCTGACGGGTATCCAGGCGGGCGGGGAGCCCCTCAACGCTTTTTACATAACCGGCAGGCCGGGCAGTCCCCGTCAGAACGGCTTTCGTCAACTTCAGCCTCACCCTTGTACAAGGAATTCTCCTTCAGAGTAACGGGCAGTTCTCTCCCAGATTTCCGCGACAGGTCTGTTACGGTATTCGGGTATTCCCTGCCGGTGCTGCGAACTGTGACCCTGTCAGATCAACAGAAAAAGGTTCACAATTTGCCGGATTTCAGCCTCGGGAAACTTCTGAACGATTATACATACCTGTTTTCAGTACCTGGGGTGATATGGGCTGTTCCCGGATCCTCAGCCAGGACCCGGAATAACAGCGAATTTCTCCGGTTTAGTTTTTACAGCATGCCGGAGTATCATCTGACTGCCGGCCTCAAGTCCGGCGGCTTTTCTGTTAACGGGAGGGGGAAACAGTCCGGGAAAGCAGGCGCGCAGCTTCCCGTTGACCGGCGCGGGAGAGAAGTATATCTTCTGAAAAATCGGGGAAAGTTTGATGAAAAGGCTTTTCAGCGCAGTGATGGCGTTAACTTTTCTTTTGCGCCATAGCGACCTGTACGACTTCTTTTGAAGAGACAAAAAAGCCGCAGAACGGGGTGAGGCTTCCGCTCAGTTAAACCTCGTGTCATGTACGCCAACGGCCAGAGCGTGGAGAAGGATTACGCCAAAGCCAGACAGTGGTTTGAAAAAGCCGCAATGCAAGGACTCGCTGACGCTCAAATGAACCTCGGCGTTATGTACGAAAACGGCAAAGGCGTGCGGCAAAACAGGGCAACCGCCAGAGAATGGTACGGCAGGGTCTGCGATAACGGGGATCAACGTGGCTGCGACGCATATGCCCGCCTGAACCATGAGGCAGTGAGACCGGCTAACGGATCCCTGCAGTCCGGTTTTTGATATATAATTACAGGATCCTGGTCGGCTGAAGGGGAGAAGTTCCGGGCAGTCTGAGGATCAGCCGACGGATATTGCCTGTGATTCCACCTGAATTTCACATTTGGCATTCCCCAGGAGTACGCGTTGCTGCCATTCCACTGCAGGCATCGGCCAAACGTCAGCATCATCTGCCTGCAAACAGACATTTTGGAGAGGTTCCATGCTTACAGGTAATGTATCTATTACCATTCATCTGGAAAATCTGCGCCACAATCTGCGCACGCTTCTCAGCCGACACCAGCTGCTAATGCCCGTGATCAAGGCGGATGCGTACGGGCATGGGGTAGTCCCTGTGGCCCATGTTCTGGCTGAAGAAGGCATCACTCATATGGCCGTAGGCTCCGTTGCCGAGGGGATACTACTCCGCCAGGAAGGCCACAACGCGTTTCTGTTGGCTCTGCTGGGCCTTGTGCGGGAGGAAGACCCTGTCCTGGCCGCCCGCTATGACATAACACCCCTTGTGCACAACCGGGAAGGACTCAAAAAACTTCTATTCCAAGCCCACCTTTTCGGCCGCAAATCCCCTTTGAAGATTGCCGTCAAATTTGATACAGGAATGGCCAGGCTGGGCTTTGTTGTGGAGGAAGCTGCCGAGTTGGCCGACTATCTGCGTACCCTGCCCGAAATACAGCCTGTGTTGATGGTATCCCATTTTGCGGCATCGGATGAACCGGCCCTGGATGCCTTTACTCACAGGCAGGCCATGCTCTTTCATCAGGCTGCCGAAGCCATGCGCGCCGTGTTCCCCCACATCAAAACATCGCTTACCAATTCTCCCGGTTTGCTTGCCTGGCCCGGCTATGCCGGAGATCTGGCCAGGCCGGGCCTTACTTTGTACGGGGCCAACCCTCTGCACGGGACAGATCGGACCAGACTGGGGACGGGCCTGATACCGGTAATGGAAGCCACAGCCCCGATACTGGCCGTTCATTCTCTGCCAAAGGGAGCTTCAGTAAGCTATGGTTGCATGTTCCATGCACCTGAGGATATGCGCGTTGCCGTAGTGGGGGCCGGCTATGCCGATGGCTACTCCCGCTCGCTGTCCATGCGCGGATCTGTGCTCATCAGCGGGCAGCGCGCCCCCATTTTGGGCCGTGTCTGTATGCAGATGTGCATTGTGGATGTAAGCCATATTCCCGCTGTCGTTCCCGGGGATACGGCCTTCCTGTTGGGTGGGGAAGGCCCGCAGGCTATCCGGCCGGAAGAGCTTGCCGAATGGTGGGAGACCATTCCCTATGAGGTATTCTGTACCCTTGGTCGGAATCACAGAACGTACGCAAAAACTATGAAAAAATCATATCTGCAGGAATAATGCCCCTGCGCCGCACAGCCGGCAGCGCACTCTGTCAGGAAAAATACCCAAACGCAGTCAGCACATACACGGCTACGGTAAGTGTAACCAGACTGGCGCCGTTAGTCAGGACAGACGTAAGCGCTGCCTCATCCGGCACAGTACTGTACACATGAGCCAAAACTGAAGACACCATGCCCGATCCTGTAGCTAGGCACAGCACCGTGACCCCTATCCACATGGGAGGTGTCCCACAAAAAGACATGATTCCCCAGGCAAACAGCGGCAGCAGAACCAGCTTCCACAATACCAGCCACAATTGACCGATCATGCGGCGTGCGCGTATCCGCCTCCGGAATAACATCCGAAAACGGCCACGCAAATCAAGACCAAGGGCCAGCAGCATACACGGGCCGGCACTATACCCGATAAGGGCAACGGCACTGTCCAGAGGTTGCCACAGGCCAATACCGCTTATGGACAGGAACATACCAAAGGCGGCAAACAGCAACAGAGGATTGTCCACAAGGAATGTTCGCAACAGGTGGCTCAGGCCGGAACCTGCGCTCCACGCTGCATACCCGGCCAGCATATCAAAATAAATCTGCGCAAAAATAAAAATAAGATTGGCCGTAACAGTCACCAGCACCGCAATCAGCACTGCTTCAGTATTTCCCGGCAACAAACCGACCACAAGAGGAATCCCAACAAAGGCGGCGTTGGGCGAACAGGCATTAAGCGCCGCAATATGGGCTGGCCCGGTACCCCGGTGTAAGACAGTCCTGTCCAGACAATACACCACTGCGTACACCACAATCTGACAACCTACAGCTCCCAGCCAGAAGCCCCCATGCGCAAAATCGACAGGGTCAGCCCCGGCAAGAATATGCAGAATCAGGAACGGCAGGGCTATTTTGAGCACAAATACACCCAGCATCCTCCCCGCGTGTGCGGGCAGGATGTCCCTATCGCTCAAAAACACGCCCAAATAGCTGATAAAAAAAACAGGCAATACCGCAAAAAGAGCCTGAATCATGATTCATTCCTGAAAAGTAACTTCCGTAGCAGCGTCACGCCCTCTACAGCTTACGCGGTTTGCAGACACCGTCGCAACCGCAGCCACAGGAGCAGCCCCTACCTTTGCGCGCCCTGCATATCCGCCGCAACATAAACCAGGCGGCCACAACAATAATGGCCGCAACAGCCAGTAATTCTATATTCACAGCACACCTCCGCAGATTCATTCCGACCTGCAGGTACTCTTTGTACCTGGCAACCTGTTCTGCCTGAAGTTATATAGCGCTGGTTGGACAGAATGTCAAGAAATTGAATATCATTTTCAACAATATCAACTTTCATTTCCCACGAAGGGCGTCTCTGATACAAACAACGGCAAGGCCTGTACGCAGCAGGCAAGGCATTTCCTGCAATCGCCAGTCGAATACGAGAGCAGCGATTTTCATACAGACAAGTAATCACATAATATATGGTTGCGTGTGGAGTATATGCGGGGGGGGGGGGGATAACCGCCTGCAGCAGTGTTTTCCCCTCCCCCCCCTCTCTCGAAATATACTGGCAGCAAGCACTACGCTCCCTTGCTGCCAGTTTGTACGATCAGTCAGCAGCCTCTTCACCCAACAGACGGCGCGCGATCTCCCGCGCGGCCCGGCGCCCGGCACCCATAGCTAGGATAACCGTTGCCGCGCCGGTAACAATATCGCCTCCGGCAAAAACATTGGGAATGGATGTTTCCCCGGTTTCTTCATTGGTGATGATATAGCCACGCCGGTTCAGCTCAAGCCCGGGGGTGGATTCCAGCAAAATAGGATTGGAGCGAGTACCTACGGCTACAACGGCCAGGTCGGTTTCATGGTCAAATACGGCGCCTTCTATGGGGATAGGCCGCCGGCGGCCAGAGGCATCCGGCTCTCCAAGTTCCATACGCTGCAGGGTTACCGAACGCAGAACACCGTTTTCCCCGTTAAAATGCACCGGGGCCACCAGCTCAAACAGCTGCACGCCCTCTTCCTCAGCATGTTCTATTTCCTCATGTCTGGCCGGCATTTCCGCACGGGAACGGCGGTAAATAATGGTGGAGCTTTCCGCCCCCAGGCGCAGCGCTGTACGGGCTGCATCCATGGCCACGTTCCCTGCGCCGAACACGGTAACATGTTTGCCGGGGTAAGTAGGGGTATCGTATTCCGGGAAAGCATAGGCCCGACCCAGATTAACCCGGGTAAGGTATTCGTTGGCTGAAAACACGCCGATGAAATTTTCCCCCGGCACCCCAAGGAATTGGGGCAGCCCGGCGCCAACGCCGATAAACACTGCGTTATACCCTTCGTCCAGCAGATTCTGTACGGAAATAGTTCGCCCGCCAATCCAGTTGGTTTTGAATTCCACCTGGTTGCGGCGAAGAACGTCCAGCTCCGCCGCCACAACATTTTTGGGCAGACGGAAGGCAGGTATACCGTAGATCAATACGCCTCCCGGCTCATGCAGAGCTTCAAATACGCTCACCTTAATACCGCGGTCCGCCAGATATCCGGCCACGGTAATGGAGGCAGGGCCAGAGCCGATACAGGCCACCTTCAGGCCTTCCCGTAAAGGAACGGGGGCGGGTTCAATACCTTCGGCTGCAGCGTTTTTCATGGCTGTGTCGGCCACAAAACGCTCCAGGCGACCAATGGCCACAGGCTGTCCTTTTCTGCTCAGGATACATTTCCCTTCACACTGGTTTTCCTGAGGGCACACACGACCGCACACTGCGGGCAGGCTGTTGGTACTCTTCAGAATATTATAGGCTTCAGTCAGATTACCTTCTACAATCTGCGCGATAAATTCGGGGATACGTACTTCAACCGGACACCCGCCACGGCAAAGAGGGCGCTTGCACTGCAGGCAGCGGCCGGCCTCGGCCAGGGCCATTTCCGGGGTATACCCCAATGCTACTTCATTAAAATTGTGAGCCCGTACCGCGGCAGGCTGGCAGGGCATTTCCGTACGTGGGGTCTTGCCGGGTTTTGCTTTTTCAGTATTAGTCATGGCAGGTACACCTGTGCTGGTAGTGTTCAATAGATTGTTTTTCCATGGCGGTAAAGGCTGACAAACGCTGGCGCAGCTCTGTAAAGTCCACCTGACGCCCGTCAAATTCCGGCCCGTCCACACAAGTAAACTTTGTTTCCCCGCCCACAGTTACCCTACAAGCGCCACACATACCTATACCGTCCACCATCAGGGAATTAAGGCTGACTATGGTTTTTATGCCAAAGGGCTCTGTGGTTCTGGCTACAGCCTGCATCATGGGTACGGGGCCAACGGCCACAACTTCCTGCACCTGTTTGTCCTGCTCCAGCCGCTCCTGCAGCAGCTGAGTTACAAAACCCTGACGGCCATAACTGCCATCATCGGTAGAAATCAGCACTTCATCGCAGAAGGATTTCAGCTCGTTTTCAAACAGCAGAAGGTTTTTACTCCGGGCGCCGATAATGGCCACAACATAGTTACCCACACGGTGATGCCCTTTGGCGATGTGGTGCATAGCTGCAATACCGGTACCGCCACCCACACAGATAACTGTACCGCCCTTTTCGATCTGCGTTGGCCTACCCATTGGGCCAGCCACATCCAAAATAGAGTCGCCCTCGCCAAGGGTTTCCAACAACATTGTCGATTTTCCCATAACCAGATAAACAATAGTGATCGTACCTTGCTGTGGATCAGCGTCAGCAATGGTCAGGGGAAAGCGTTCCCCATGCTCATCAACACGCAGCATTACAAAGTGGCCGGGTTTGGCCGTAGCGGCGATATGCGGTGCATCAAGCACCAGCTTGCTCGTCCGCCCCGGGATGAGGGATTCTTTGTGCAAGATAGTTGTTGGCATGTCTAAGGCGCTCCTTGTTCAGGTAAACGTTGCAGAACTTCTACAGCCACACTGGCGTACCATTTGCCACATATGTGCAGGGGCAAATACCCCGTACCATTCTAAAAAGCTGCGCCCAACGGCAGCATCAATCAATATCCACCACGCGGATACCCCTTTCATCGGCCCGGGAAGCAATACGCCGCCGGAATACGCGGTACCATTTGTCCCCCCACTTTTCCCGCAAAATCTGCCCGGCCAGCCATTCAACAGTATGCAGTACAGGGTGTTTGTCCTTCAGGGCAATAAGGCTGCGGGCAATACCCATACGGCAGGAGGGGCAACCAACTAAAACTGGCCTCCGCGCAGGGTAGGTACTGAGCTCCTTCTTCAGGGTAGACATCTTTCTTTTACGCAACGGATTGTACACTGTGGGGGAGGCTATGGCCCCCATACCTGATTCACCACAACAGCCAGGGGAAATAAGCACCTCAGCCCCGGTAAAACTGGCCAGGGCATCTGCCTGCTGCTGAACGCCCTTTACCCGATGCACACCTGCCCATTCCGGGTGGCAGGAAGTATGGTATAACAGGGGGCCGGTATCCATACCCGGCTGAGCTTTCAGACGCGGCAGCACAAACTGCAGCGCATCCATCTGCACCAGTTCGCGCCGGTTTCCATCTTCACAGAGGGGCGGAAGTGTGTCCAGATCGTGCCGCTCCAGACCTTCCCGGCAGGATCCGCAGGCAGTGATCACATGGCCTGTATGCAATCCTTTTGCCTCAGCACCGGCGATCACTTCACGCAGAATTTCCCGATTGTGTTCCAAATTGGTATGAAATCTCCGGTCATCTCCGGCTGAAAGCAGTGGATAGCCGCAACACAGATGCCTGTCGGGCAACACTACAGCCACGCCCGCACGCAGCAGCAATGCCATAACTGAAAAGCCAATGGTCCGCGCCAACAGGCTGCCACCGCACCCCGGGAAGTACAGTACAGCCTCCTGTAACCGCCCGCTCTCCTGTGCCTGCATCTTTTCCCGCACGGTGCGGCTCATAAAAATATTACCCTGGTCCAGGCGCAGGGCCTCGTACAGATTATGGTAGCCAGGCTCCGGCCCTTTACCTGTAAACATCGGATTATCCAGCCGGCTACGGAGAGCCTGCGGCACAAATCCCACAACGCGGTTTTGCATCCGTTGCCCCACAGATGCCATCTTTACGGCCTCGGGTACCCGCCGGACAGGATCCCCGGCCAGCCAGGTCAGCACGCGTGATTTGACGGGGTGCCCGCCGGCCCCCTCCTCCTCCAAAAAGGCACGCAATTCCAGCGCCACATCCGCAGAGGGAATTTTTATCGGGCACACTGCCGTACAACGCCCGCACCCGGTGCAATGCTCCACCATATTGCGCAACTCAGCCAATATGGATGGGTCCGGCCTGCCCTTATTGATCTGAGAATAATATATGGCCTCAATAATCGCCCCAAGGACCATGTTTTTGTTGCGCGGATGGTAGTAGAAGGAGCTTGCCGGGTCTAACATCGGGCACACCTGCTTACATTTACCGCAGCGTGTGCACACCTGTACCGAGGCCAGCAGGCCGATCAGTCGCTCCCCATCGGGGAGGCCACTTTCCCGAATATCTTCAATCAGTCGGTTAAAGGAAAAGGTAAACGGCCGCACCGGCAGATCCCGCCGGGTAAGCTTGGATGGGTTAAACACGTCCCGCGGGTCCACCAGCTTTTTAAACTGGCGGATGGCATCCATTTTTTCTTTATCCAAAAAGGCAATTTTAGTGATTCCGATGCCGTGCTCGCCGGAAACAGCCCCACCCATTTCCTGTGCTTCAGCCATTACCCGGGCAACTGCCTCTTCAGCAATATCCATCATGTACGGATCATTTGAATTTACGGGGATGTTTACGTGGCAGTTACCGTCCCCGGCATGCATATGGCAGGCTACCACAACACGGCTGGCCTGCATTTCATCCGCAATTTTGTGAATGGGGCCTTTAATACGGGGATAGCGATCGGCCATAAGGCGCAGGAAGTTTATCGCACGCGCTTCCAGCTCATCATCCGAGATATCCGATGTACTGCCCCCATCCTGTATCAGGCGGGAAACCAGCACAAATTCCCGGTTCAGATCTTTATCATCCATGGCCATACCCGGCAGCCTGCCAATATCCTGCAGGGCCCTGCGATAGGCCATAGCAGCGCATTCGAGGTTCAGATGGCCAAGGAACAAGGCAAAATCCGGAATACGCTGCATGGGGATTACAACGTCCTCATTCAGCTTAAATCCGGATGTCCGCCTAGCTAGGGCTGAAAGGCGGTGCCGATCTTCCCAGAAAAGTTCCGCTTCCCTGGCATCTTTGGCCAGGGCCAGGCCCACATCCTCCTGCCCGGCCACAATGGCGGCGATTTCCTGAACGCATTTTTCCAGCAGATAAACATCATTGCCGTCTACCTGGATTAGAATAACCGATATGGGCAGCCCCGCATGCCCGCTTACCTTAGGCTGATAGTCAATGGCGCGTACGTATTTGGCGTTGAATTCTTCCAGCGCGGACAAATGCGCATAATCTCCCTCTTTACGGATGCGATCGCGCAGGGCCACAATCTGCCCAATCACTACGGCGGCATGGTGCATGGATCGTCCGTAAAATTCCAGCACCATCACCCGGGAATGGGCAGGCTGCCTGTGTACCACAAAAGTTGCTTCGGTAATGATCCCGTCTACACCCTCTTTCTGCATACCGGGCAGCCCGCCAAGCGCCTTATTGGTAACGTCTTTGCCCAAGCCGGGCAGGCGTATTTCCGAGCCGTGCAGCTCCACAACACTGCGCACTCCGCCGCTGACATCTTTTACTTCAAATATAGCTAGCTCATCGGGCAGAATTTTATGCCGGGGGTGATCCCTCCGTTCCACAGTAATGATTTCGCCCGTGGGGATGACCATCTGCCAAGAGAGGAGATTATCCAGAGTGGTACCGTATTCAAAAGCAAATGGTCCGCCGGAATTTTCGGCCACATTGCCCCCAATGGACGAGGCAGATTTGGATGCGGGATCCACCGTAAACAGATATCCCTCTGCAGCCACAGCATCAATAGCTGTCTGGGTGATAACTCCGGCCCCAAATGTCACGCACATATTCTCCTTGTCTACCGGAGAGATACGGGTAAACCGGGTCATCCGTACTACTACGGCCCGCCGGGTGCCTGGTATAGCGCCACCGGTCATCCCCGATCCACCCCCATGCGGGATCAAGGCAAACTTCAGCTCATTGGCCAGCTTCACCAGCTCGCTTACCTGGCTGGAGGTAGACGGCTCCACCACCAGCAGGGGCAGCTCCATGCGCAAATCAGTAGCGTCGGTAGCACAGGCCACCAGGGCTCCAGGCCTGGTTATCACCGCATCAGCCGGCAAAATCTGGCGCAGCCGTTCTACCAGCTCATCACGGAATGTCATCTCTGCAGAGTATGCACTCCAAAACAGGGTGATACCTTCCCCAATGGAATTGGCGTAATGGTGGGCCAGGGCGAACACTTCCCGCTCCAAACGATCCAGCACACTGGCTTTTACTGTAGCCGGATCCACAAAAGGATTGTATACAACCAGAAACAGCTCTTCAGCAATTTCTGTGGCCAGTTTTCGGACCGACTCCGGCCATTCAGAAAAATCATTGAGATTGATGCGTAAAATACGGTTGACAACAAAGTCAGGAGCAATGGATATATGAGGGCCTTTATGAGGCATGAGAAACTTCCTTTGGCTGAGCAGAACGAAATTATCTGCCGGGGATGCAGGAAGAGTATAAATCGTGGCCATCCACTTTGCAACTGCTGCCTTTCCATATATGCGCCGGCCGCACATGCAAGGCTCATTATTTCATGGTGAATACTGTCACTTTTTCCACCATGTCAGGCCAGACCAGGCACCGGGGTTCACCACGCGGCCAATCTCCAACACCCCATAGCAGGCACAGAATGGAGTCTGACACTGCCAGGCCCACAGGCTGCACCTCCGCCTTCCCTTCCTGCCTGCCCTCTGACCTTACTTCCTGCCCATATACAGCCTATCTGGCAGCAAAAGGCTTTGTGGGTGATCTGCTGGCTGAACTGGGCTCCTCTGTGCGTGCCGTACGCGACCGCTAGGTGCTGGCTGCCGGACCGGCCAAACCAGCGGCCTGGGCTCAAAATATCTGGTACAACCCAATGTTCCTGCCCATCGCTTCTATTGGGGATGCCTGCCACAAACTTACCGCCATCCAACGCTCCTGGCACCTGTATTCAACAGCCTACCACCGCCGAGCCCGGCTGATTCAGCAAAAGCTTCCCTACGTGTCCGCAAAACCAATGACCTTTGGCAGCCCGGCCCCAGCCTCAGCCTTAGGCTCCTGGACATTATGGGAGCCCAACCTCATACTGGCCGCGCCCCACTGCTCTTCCCCCTTTCCGGACGGAGTTATAACATTTCAGGAAAATAAAACCGTTCCACCTAGCCGCGCCTATCTGAAGTTATGGGAAACCTTTACCCTGTTGGGCAAATACCCGGCACCGGGGGATCTGTGTGTAGACCTTGGCTCAGCGCCAGGTGGCTGGACGTGGGTTGCGGCCAGCTTGGGGGCCCATGTATTCAGTATTGACAAAGCGCCCCTGGAACCGCGCATCGCGGCCATGCCCGGTGTATGGCATTGCATTGGCAGTGGTTTTGGGCTGGATCCGCGCCACGTTGGCCGCGTGGATTGGCTGTTTTCAGATATGATCTGTTACCCCGATCGCCTGTACGCAACGGTACTGCGCTGGCTGCAGCAGGCTGAATGCCGTAACTTTGTATGCACCATCAAGCTGCAAGCTACCACAGATCATGCAGCCGTAGCCAAATTTGCGGCCATACCTGGGTCTATCGTGCGCCACCTTTCCTGTAACCGGCACGAGCTTACGTGGATAAAACTGGAGAAGCTTTAGATATCGCGTAAAATCCAATCTGAAGGTATCT
>CAYRKU010000032.1:0-4242 GCA_964425055.1 uncultured Lawsonia sp.
TGGGACCTGGGCTATTTCAGTGACGTAAATGCAGACCTGGAATCTTCCGGAAAAGGCCGTATTCTGGTGTTTACGCTGGTGGAGAAGCCCCGCATCAGCGATGTGGTGATCAACGGATCGGACGCTGTAAAAAAAGAAGACATTCTTGCGGCCATGAGCTCCAAAACCGGTTCAGTGCTGAATGATCGCCTGCTGGCCGAAGATATTCAGAAGATTACTGATCTGTACCGCAAAGAAGGGTTCTACCTGGCCAAAGTAGATTATAAAATTGAAAAGAATCCAAGCAATCCTTCAGCATTACTAGTATTCACTGTGGAGGAAGGCAATAAACTGTACATTAAAGAAATCACCATTGAAGGCCTTGAGAATATTGATGTTGATGACCTGAAAAGCCAGCTTGCCCTGCAGGAACACAGCATCCTTTCTTGGATTACGGGCACGGGTGTCCTGCGGGAAGAATATCTTGAACGTGACTCTGCCGCTATTACCGCCTACGCCATGAATAACGGCTATGTGGATATTCAGGTTGCAGCCCCGCAGGTAGAATATGATGAAGACGGCATTACCATTACATTTGCAGTTAATGAAGGCAGGCGCTATACCCTGGGCGATATTCAATTTGGCGGAGACCTCATTGACACGGATGCGCGCCTCTTTGAGGTGGTGGCCACAGATGAACAGAAAGAAGACAACGGATGGTTCAACCTGTCCATTGTGCAGAACGACATCAAGGCATTGACTGACTTCTATTCCAACTACGGCTACGCCTTTGCCGAAGTGGATTTAAAAACCCGAAAAGATCCGGAAGCAGGTACACTCGATATTCTTTATGTTATCAACAAAAAACAAAAAGTATATATCCGCCGGGTAGAGACAGAAGGCAATACCCGTACCCGAGACAATGTCATTTTCCGTGAACTGCGCCTTGGTGATGGCGATATGTTTGACGGGTCCAAGCTGCGCCGCTCTAACGAACGCCTGAACCGGCTGCGCTTCTTCACTCAGGTGGATACCTCCATTATGCCCACAGAGAAGGACGATGAAGTTGATTTGAAAGTCAACCTGAAGGAAGACCGTACCGGCGTTATCTCCGCTGGCGTTGGATACTCCACTTTGTATCAGTTTGGTGTGTCCGGCGGCATTATGGAGCGCAACCTGTTTGGCAAGGGCTATTCTCTGGGCCTGACCGGCTTTGTGTCTGGCAAATCAACCAGCCTGGATTTAAATTTTATCAACCCACGTATTTATGATACCGAGCTGGGTGTCAACAACAACGCCTACGTTATATGGCAGGAATGGGATGACTTTGAAAAGAAGACCGTAGGCAATACAATCCGCTTTTTCTATCCGTTGGGAGAATACACCAACGTATCCCTGGGGTACCGGCTTGACCACTATACCCTGTATAATATTCCGGAATACGCTTCCCGTGCCTATAAAGAATATGAAGGATCAAACCTTTCCAGCGTGTTGAGCGCGGGCATTTATTACGATTCCACCGACTCCCGCGAACATCCAACCAGCGGTGTCGTGGCCCGTATTTTTGGCGAATACGGCGGCGGCGGTTTGGGTGGTAATGATAACTTCTTCAAACCTATTGGGGAATTGCAGTCGTTCCACAGGCTGTTCCATAACCCGAACCACGTTTTCCACTGGCGAGGCAGGGCAGGCGCAGTTTTTGAAAACTCCGATAAAACCGTCCCCGTATTCGACCGCTTTTTCATCGGCGGGATGGACAGTATCCGCGGTTACGCCACCGAAGACCTGGCCCCCCGTGACATAAAATACCATGATGAAATAGGCGGCGACCGCATGGGTTTTCTGAATCTAGAATACATCTGGACATTTAACGAGCAGCTCGGGCTAGCCATTGTGCCCTTCTTTGATGTTGGTTTCAACATTGATTCAAAGCAAACGGATAACCCCTTCTCCAGCTCCGAACTGAGGAAATCAGTTGGCCTGGAGCTACGCTGGCGTTCGCCTATGGGCGATATGCGCTTTGCCTACGGCTATGCCCTGGATAAAAACGTCAAAGGGCAGGATCCGGGAGGCCGCTTTGAATTTGCCATGGGGCAATATTTTTAACCTGCATTCACAGACGATGGCCGGTATACGATCCTTACCGGCCATCGGTTTTCCAGCAGCGGCAAGGATATCCATTTTCCATGCAGTGTTGCCACTTTCCCCAGGGTATATGCTTATGAACCCACACCATCTACTGGGGGTCACGGTACATGCCTTCCGGGCAGGGTTCTTTATCCTGGCAGCAGTCCTAGTCCTTATGCTATGCGGCAAAACTACTTTGTGTGCTGAAGCAGCACCGGCTTATGTGCAGCAGTATGAAACGGCCAAACGTGATATGGACAGGCTGGCAAAGGATACCCGGCGCGGCATGTGGCGCGAACCATGGGAAAAACTTGCCACAACCTTTCTGAATCTTTATGAAAAAAACAGCCATTGGGTAAACAGGCCTGCGGCCTTGTTTCGATCAGCCAACGCTATGGAAGAACTGGGGGCGCGTTCCCACCAGCGGCAGGACAGCCGGGAAGCCCTGGCCCGCTATGAACGACTGGCCAAAGAAAACACAACAAACCCCCTGGCTGATGATGCCCTATACCGGGCAGCGCGCCTGCGGGCAGAGCGCCTTGCCGATATCCGCGGTGCGCTGACCCTGCTGAACAAAATAGCAACAGCCTACCCCCGCAGCGATATGGCTCCGGCCGCAGCCGAATACGCCAAGGAACTGACAGCTACACTGAATGTACATTCAGCAGGTACAGCCACACTGAACAAAGCCAGCTGGAGTGACAGTAACGGCTTCGTATACATCACCCTTACCTTTGACCGGCCAGTAGCCTGGAACATCACTTCCCGCCCCAGAGACAGGAAAAACGGTAATCCTGACCGCCTGATTGTTGAACTTGCCCGAACCAGGCCGGCTTCTACCGTCCGGCCGGGCATGCGTTCTTCAAGCAGCCTTTTGCGCACCATGCGGGTAGACCTCACCCCGACGGATGCCATGCGCTTGTTTTTGGACTTTAAAACGCTGAAACGCTTTACAGCAACCACCAAAACCAATCCATTCCGGATCATCATCACTGCTTCACCGACAGATCGTGGTCTGCCCCGCGGCCTGAGCATGGGCAGCTCATTTGCAGCGGGGCAACATCTGCTACAGAACCTTTTTACCGTAATGCTTGATCCAGGGCATGGCGGTATGGACCCTGGGACAGCGCATCATGGCATTGTTGAACGAGATATCACATTAGATCTAGCCAGGCGTACTGGAGAACTGCTCAAAGCCAGAAATATCAAGGTGCTGTATACCCGCACCGACAATACCTGGATTGCCCTAGATGCCCGATCGCATCTGGCCAATCAGGCCAGAGCAGATGTTTTTGTTTCCATACACGTAAACGCCAGCCCCAACGAAGCGGCCAGCGGGTTTGAAAGCTATGTTTTTGATCTGCCAAGCAGTTTGGACGCTAAAGCCCTGGCCGGCCAGGAAGATGCCTCCGCCGGACATCATAGCAAAACAAAACATGCTGCGGCCAAAGCATCCGTTGCCGAACGGAAGCGGCGATCTGCTGACTCCCGCAAACTGGCCGGAGCCATCCAGCGTGAAGTGATGGTCAGGCTGAAAAAAGGCAAATTTTCTACACCTGATGGCGGGTTGAAATCGGCTCAGTTCCTAGTATTGGTCAACACATCCATGCCCAGCGTGCTGCTTGAGATTGGCTACTGCTCCAATGCGGAGGAAGCGAAGCGCCTGGCCACAGCCGACTACCGCACAGCGCTGGCTGAAGGGATCGCCGAAGGCATCCTGACAGCGTTGCAGACATTGAACGAACTGAACTGAACTGAACTGAATCCCCGCCCCACGCCTGCCACTTCAGAAGCCTATCAGAACGCGCCGTAAAACCTCTCTTTCAGGGGGAGGATATACAGCGCATCTTGGCTGGAATTTTTTCCTTTCCAGTCTCTTAAGTATTAACAGATGAGGCGGTGGCAGCGCCTGCCGTGTCAGTCTATGGAGAGATTGTAAACCTGAGGGAACTGTGGGATTGGTTCGTACCCGTAAAATTCTCCTGGAATGCTTGCGGCGAAAACCAAACCTTGTTCCCGGGCGGCCTGCTTGCAACAGGAACTCGCTTAAAATGCAACCGTAAGATTGCCCTCGCTGGGAATCCCCCCCCCCCAAAAAAAAACTTCAGGCGGGGGATCAATCTGCAATAATGGCCG
>CAYRKU010000032.1:4252-13160 GCA_964425055.1 uncultured Lawsonia sp.
CATGGAGTTTTGGAAAGGTACGAACTCCTCCAAAACTTTTCGCCGAAGATACCCACGCCTTCAGGCTGGGCGGCGGAAAGTCCGGCCTGAAGGCCAATATCGCAAACCAATAAGGAAGTAAAAACCAATACCTGGCTGAGGCTCCGCCGCTAAATTGCATAGGGGCAAGCAGTGCGGCGGCACCTATTCGACTTAAAAGAGAAAATGCGGAGCTAAGCTTCAAACCAGAAGTTTACGGTAAAAATATCCCGAAAAGGGATAGTTTTTGGCCAGAAGCGCTGCCACCCCTGGCCGGGAAGCTGTTATTTCGGCTTTTTCGCTGATTTTGTATATTTTGCCTGTTGTAACTTGTCAAGAACATCCAGAATAGGTTTTTCTATTATCGTTTGCCTCCAAATACGCTCGTTGGTCAGGGCATTGCTGCCATCTTTTCGGGCAACGGCCAGATGTTCAGCCAGCATATTGATTTTCATGCGGAAGCGCTTGTTAATGCCATCATCGCCGGAGTATTCCTTGGCCAGCTGTTTCAACTTGTTGGACACATCCTTTTCCGGATATTCTGCCAGTTCCTTCACGCTCAGGCGGTACACATTGGTTACGAGTTCGAGAGACTGAAACTGCTCGCTGATATTATTTTTATACACCGCGACTTTTGGTTCCCGCGCTGCCCGCTCCTTCTTTGGGAGGTTGGGATTCTTCAGCAGTCTCTCAAAATTTTCAAGTGTGTGGTCCAGTTGATAGCAACGATAGGCAACATTGATCAGAGAGTCCTCTTTATATACGGCGGACCGCAGATTGCTCAGCAGGTTGTTGTCACGCTCCCGGGCTAAGGCCGCGCTGATATCCTGCAGCAACCCCCGCAATTGATCCAGATTGCTTTTCATAAACGGGGTGGACGCGGCAGCATAAATTTTGTCCAGCTCCTGCAGGGGGTCACCTTCCATATCAAGCGTCACAAGCCTGTCTTTTGGGGCACTGCCAGGGCTGCCTGGCTCTGCTGTCGGGAGTGGACTTGGGGCTGACTTTTCCGGAACCTTTTTTTCATTTTCTGCCCTGATAACGCTTTTGTTCAGGCGATATTCGTCTTTCTGAATGCTCGTGGCCCGTTCCATACCAGGCACATTGATGGAGGTGAGCACCAGCCTGGTGCCAAGGGAGCGCGTGCTGTGCGGCAGGTAATTACCGGAACTGTCTTTTTTAAACATACGCAGCTCAACACGCTTTCCAGGGTAGACATCCTTTTCATCCACTGAGAGGAAGCTTCCTCCTTTGGCAAGCAGACCGCCTTCCGCGCCATGTAAACGCCTGGTCCGACCACCACCGGCCACGCTGTCTGTAATGGTAAAATGAAAGCCACTTTGAACCATTTCCTCAACATTGCCGGCCATATCATAAATACCCAGGGAATTAGGCAGACGCGTGCCAATGGGCATGGCATTGTCATATCGGCTACCAAAAACAGCATAGTCTTCAACTACTTTCCCTTCATCAAGCAGGAAATCACTGTTTTCCAGCCTTTCCGGCGGCAGATTACCCCCTTTGGCGGCAAATTCCCATTCAACCTCTGTTGGTAAGCGAAAATAGGCCGGAACTTTGTCTATATTGGGCAGAGATGCGGGATGCTCTTTCAGCAGCCATTCGTTATATCTGCACAAAAAATTCTGCAAATCGTACCATGAAATATCCGTCTTGGGCAAGGCGGCCGTATCTGGCGCGATTTCTCCGCCCATTACGGCTGCCCACTGGCCGTTGCTCAATTCGTATTTACCGATAAAATAATAGCAGAAATTTTCTGCCTCATCCCGAGGCAGTTTACCGCGCCAGGAAGCGGGGAGATTTTCCTGTCTGAACGGTGCACTGATGTGCACAGCACGCTGTTTTTCATAAACTCCGCGGTCTTCACTGGGACTGCGCAATCCCATATTCACGCGCATGTCATCAAGCACACCATTAGCAGGGATGGCCACTGGCCGCAAAATCATCTTCAGCCCCCCTGGCATGGGCAATTCCAGATCGTTTTCAGATGGATTGGGGTTATAACTGGCCTGCGGATTCTCCGCTGCCTGCGTAGAAGATTTAAGCGCTGCCCAGGAGGAATTGGGCAGGCAAAATACAGCCGCAAGGATACAAAAAACTATACGCTTCAACATGGCGAACATCCTAACACTCACGAATTACTGTAGAAGGTTCAACTTTTGAGGCCTTAAACGCAGCATACAGCGATGCGAGTAAGGCTAAAGTGTGTACCAGACAAAAACAGAGTGCCAAACCCGGCAGAGAAACCAGACAAATTTTTCCACCTCCGCTTTGCATGGCAAAAAGATGGTCAATGCCCATGGCCACCAGAACATAAAGGGAAAAAGCCAACAGACAGCCAAAAAAAGCACTGAACAGCGCCTGGGCCAATGGATAGAGCAAAAGCCCTACCCGCTTAAACCCAATCAGGCGCAACATACCGATCATCTTCCACTTACGGCGTACGGCAGCTCTGGTTGTACTGGCCATAAAAGCCATAAATCCAGCTCCGGAAGTCAGACCTATCAGCAAAACCAAGGTTCCCAATGTGGCATTGATTTGCTTTATCCGCGCAATATCGTGCGCCCTGGTTTTGACTGATAGGTTTTTACTTTGAAACCACTGCTTCAGTACCGTAACATCTTCAAGAGATTTGGCATATGCCCGAAAAGATTCAAAATGCCGTTTCTGGGCGGGGTATGGATCCCCATCACTGTCAAACAACTTAACAGCGTAGCCATCGCGAAAATCCTGAATAGAGAGGAGTGTGGGCATATCCACAAAGGCCATTTCATTGACTGTGGCCTCAGGCGGTAATATTGCACGGACGATAAAATGTAAGCTTAAGCTTTGCAGCCTGCCATTGCTCAGACGCCGCCCAAGATTGGCCTCAATCTGCTCCCCGCTTTTAACGGACAACCGCTCTGCAGCTGTACTGCTTAAAACAAGCTCAAGTTTATTAATTTCAGACCTGGGTGTAGGTAAGGTGTAGCGGGAAAACAGGGGATCGCCAGGTGCTGTGGCTTCTAAGCTGACGGTGATCAGCTCATTGTTTTTACCACTCAACTGTAATTCAGAGGCAACATCCCGCGTACGGCCAATAGCAAAACGGGTACCTGGCTGCTGGCTGATGGCAGCAATGAAATTTTCCTCAAAGCCGGCCCCGCTCCCGCCAACAGGGATAAGAACCAAAACTGTCGGGTCGCGCAGCAAATCCTCGCGCATGTGCTCAATTACCCCCACGTGCAGGCCGTGTAACACCAGCAGGGGCGTTAAAATGCTGGCCAGAGCAATGACGCTGCATAATGACAGGCTGAACTCGTGCAGCCAGTCCCGCCAGGCCAGGTATATGGACAGGAGATTGAAATGGGGCATTTTTGCCTGCTTTGCCTGGCTTATGACGGCCAGGATATATGTTCGTCCAGTACAGAAGTAAAGCGCTCTCCATTGCTTGAAACTTCTAAGGCCACTTCCCTGAAGGAAAATTCCCGCACCAAATCAAGATCGTGCGAAACAAGCACAAGTGCGGTCCGCTCCTCACGGACAATCTCTAAAAAAAGGCGCATCACTCTGCGCGCCAGGCCGGGGTCAAGCGCGGCTGTTGGCTCGTCCGCCAAAAGTAGCATAGGCCGAGGAGCCATGGCGCGGGCAATGGCCACGCGTTGCCGTTCACCACTTGAAAGTGTTACCGGCATGGATCGACGCAAGTGGGTAATTTCCAAGTGCCTGAGCAGCTCTGCCAGCCGCTTTCGGGCCTTTGCTGGCTCGATACCGGCAAGCGTACACGTCAAAAGAATATTTTCTTCAACGGTTAAAAAGGGAAAAAGCTCACCCGTCTGCAGCACATATCCGATATAACGGCGCCTGATGTCGCTTAATCGATCGCGCTGCCCCTGTTGCCAGAGCATAGCCAGATCCAATGGCTTACTGTCCGAAACAAAGAGAAAAGAGCGCACGCTGTCCGGCCGCAAAATCAGGCCCAGCATGTCCAGCGTAGTGCTTTTTCCGCAGCCGCTTGGGCCGATGATCGCGATATGCTCCCCACGCTGGACCGAAAACGAGCGCACATGCAAACGAAAGGAAGCGCCCGCATCCCTTTGTTTGAAAACATCTTTAAGTAGTAGAATCACAGCTTACGGCAACATATTGAGCGGGACACGATAGACCCACTCGTTTTTGTTTGCAGAGCCAAAGCCTTCCCAATGCGTATTGTCTTTATCATATTCCTCATAGCGCCTGACAAGGCCCTTGAGCCGTTTGATAAACTCCTGCTGCTGGCCCGTGCTCATATTGCTCCAATCCTCCTGCCGCAGGCGCAGAACCTGGCTCTTGTAGGGGAGGCCGTCCAGCACTTCAAGCAGAATACCTTTCTGGGCCAGATTTGCGTTGGGATCCTGGTTAAAAAGAGAAGGATCCCGGCTCATTTGCGCTGCGGCGGAGATAAGTTGCTCGTAGAAGTTGAATTTCTCACTGTCCTGCAAAAAGGCCTCTTCAGCTGTCTCGATGATCAGCTTGAGCTGTTTGCGCAGCTGGCTGAGCTGCAGCTTGGTCAACAATACTGCGGGGTAAACAACTGGGATTGGCGCATCGTTGGGGTGCTCTTCCAAAGCGCTCAGGTCAGAATCCGCAATCCAGGCCTTGACCACTTGCGGGGCTCGGGTGCCCTTACTATCTCCGGCAAATTGCAGCTGCATGGCGTAACCAATAGTTTCGGCCAGATGCTCGGCCTGATCCTCCGGTGATGCATTTTGCGGTATATCCTGTGTTTTCGGCTTTTGAGCCTGCAGCCCCTTGAACTGATTTTCAGCCAGTTTGGCATAGGTGTCTGCAGTACGTTCACTGACGCTGCGAAAAACTTTTGCGCCCCGTTGGGGGGTTGGCGCCGCAATCGGGATATAGCTTGATCGGTTGTTGTCCAGCATGGAGAGGGCACGGTAACTTTTTTCCGCATAGGCGTGATCTTTGCTTCCAACCGGGGTTTTAATGTGCATGACGGTCAGATAAATATTTTTGGCCCGCAGATAGTCAGCCATGCCTTCTGGCGTCATGTGTGTTGCTGATGTGGGGTCACTGCCAGCCAAGGGGCCGGCATCTGTAACCATCAACATCAATTTACCGTTTACTTTATCCCAGCTTAAAGAATCTGCCGCTTCTTTAACCCCAGCCAGAGAATCTTCAGTAAACGCATGTGTGGAGACCCGGCATTCTTCAAGCTGTGTGAGCAGATCTTCCAGAGCAGCGCGATCGCTTACTGTGGTAAAGTCACTGATAACCTTGGTTGTGTATTCAATACCTGGGCTTTTTTCAAGATTACTGCGAAAAGCCACCACAGCAAAGGCAACATTGTCTTTAACCGTTGAGCTTTGCAGCTTATCAAACACGCTCCGAATAACGTTGCGCGTCTGGTCAATATAAGGTTTCATTGAAATTGTCGTGTCAATGACAAAGGCAATGCCCACCACCATATTTTTATTCTTTTCGTTCTTAGAAGGATCATCTTTCTTTTCACTGATACCAGGATCAATACAGGCCACTTCCAGAAGCTGGGTACCACTGTCTTTAAACTGCTCATCCATGGCCATAACTGGCAACAGGTAAAAATCCTTTTGCGCAACCTGCCCGTCTTTGGCCGTAGGCTCTGAGGCGATAACCGGCAGATCGGCCGGCATGTGCGCACCAGGCGTATTGAACAGCGTTACGTACTGCTCAACCATATCCTTGATGCTCGGTGCCGTGCATAGCTGCTGCAGAGAGGCATGATCCCGAAAAAACAGCACTGGCTGCCGGCCCATCTGATCAGTAAAAACCATGGTGATGGCCTGGGGCCAAGGGGTGCTTTCAGTGTTTTTCAGCCAACCATCAGACTGAGTGGTAGACACACCCACGCGCAGCATATCGCCACTTTTTTCATACACATAGTACGAAGTAAACGTGCGTGGCGTGCTGACAGCGTTTGTTGCTGCCGCATCGCTATACAATCTGGCGCCCGGGTGGGAGACAACGCGCTGAAAAACTGTTTTTTTCCCTTCCTGAGTCAGTGGCTGCTCCGCCATAACCGGCAGGGCTGTGCCAACCACAAGCAAACCAAACAAAAAAATTAGAAGATATTTTTTCATTGCATTTCCCCAAGCCATTTGACCGCAGCGGCATTTCCGCCGGCAGCGGCCTGTTCCGTCCATTGCTTTAAAGCTGCTTTGGCCTGTTCGCCAGCAGGATTCTGGCCATAATAGTACCAGGCTTCAGCCCCATCTTTTTGAATAGTACCCCAGACCGGTTTGCTTGGGTCTAGGCATTCGGCATAGCGCAACGCGGCTTCGGGCTGCCCTGCCTGAGCCGCATAGTAGTAGAGCCTGAAAAGGGCGTCCTCTTCTTCCGTTGAACTGGCTTTAAGCGAATTGGCCAGCGCAATGGCCCCTTCCGGACTGCGCTCCCCGGCAAAAAATTCCATCACCTGTTCCCGTACAGACTTTGCGCCAGATGTGCCCGCTGTGGCGGCCGGGGCAGTAGATTCCTCAGCTGTCCTGGCTGGAGCGGCTGCAGTATCCGCAGTGTGTTGGGGCGTGTTACCCTGCTCTGCATTTTGCTGCGCAGGCGCCGCGTCCTGCTCAGGATCAGCGCCAAACAAAAAATAGCCAGCAGCGCCAATGGCCAGAAGCAGAACAAGCGCCAATACAGCAACGCCCTTGCTTTTATTTGGCTTTTGCGGCGCCTCTTCAAGAGTTAAACATTCAGTTTTGGCCAACTCTTCCAGGGCTGCAGCTTCTTTGGCCCGGGCTGCGTCTTTAGTGGCAGCTGCGGCAAGAGCCTCCTCCTGGCGATAATCTTTTAATGCCCGGCTGCCCTCAAGACCCGTCCAGCTGATATCGTAGGCTGGCATAAGTGCGCTGGCCTTAGGCGAAGAATCCGATGCCAGGAGGCATACCTGCCAGGGGCCGTCCTCCATACTGTCAACATAGGCAGGCTGAAGCTCAAAGCGAACCTGATCCGCGCTGAGCAGCACGGGCTTTGTTTCCAAAAGCAGGGGTTGCGGCGCTCCAGACCAGTGCCTGTTGCCTTCCGTTGCCAGATACTGGCAGTTATCACCCGGAAGATAACGCCCCATGGCAATATTATCTGACTCTTCAAACAAAATATTTTCATCGTTCTCTCGGGACAGGATTACGTAGGCGTAACCTGGCTCAAGCCCGCCCTGGTCAAAATCAGCTCTCATGCACTTGCCTGTTCCTGATTGATTGTTTTCATAATTTCGCCAAGCCTGCTGTTTTCTTCAAGATTAATCTTGTTGTTGCCCGCAAAGCTGACATTGTCAACCAAAAGGCCCCAAAACGTCGTCAACCAGTCCTTAAACCACTGGCGATCAAAGGGGACAAAGGTTTCAGGCAGCCTGAGAGCTTCGCCAACCTCTGGTTTGTCTTTAAACACGGTCACTTCCTGGCCCTGATAGTGCACAACGCGTTCAGACTGATTGATCTCAGCCGGATTTTTACCCAGCCAGCTGGCAAAATCGCTGAGCACGCCCATAGCGTAGCTTGCCTGTTTACGGATTTTACTTTCCCTGGGCACGTCTATCGGCTGCGCAATGATACGAAATTTCTTTTCAAGCCTAGTCAAAATCCCCATTCTGCTCAAGGCCAGATCAAATTCGTCCAAAACACCAAGAAAGAGTGGTTTGGGGAACATATAATATCGTAAAATTTCCTCGTTTTCGGCAAGGCTGTGCGCGTGTGAGCTCCATTCATCAATAATCCGCTCAGCGTAAAAATACTCTTCACCATAGTCCGCGTTGCGTAGGGATGGCGCATCTTCTTCCTGGGCGGGACTGGCCGCCACAGCTACCGGATCATCAAAAATATCGAGAAGGTTCAGAGGATCAGCGGTGATATCCTGGAAGACATCATTTTGGCGATTTTCTTCCTCTTTGAGCGTGTCTTTACGGTCTTTGTATTCATCAAAACGACGTTCAGCCTCATTGTGCAGATAAAAAAGCTTCTCAGGTGAAATTTTGAATGTATTCAGCAACTCCGGAAAATGTTCTTTAAAACGCTGATTGGCGAAAAGCCGACCAAAACCGGCAAAAAGCGCTTTCTTTTTCCGCAGTTCTTCTTCCGCATCCCCAGAGTGGTAAAACGGAATGAGCGTGGCGTACAATATGGCTTTGGCCTGTTCCAGAGCATTGGAGATCTGCTTGAGCTTAAGTTCAGGGTTGCAGAGTGGCTCAAGTGATTCCTTGATATAGCCAATGCCGCCATCATTGAACTTAAAAAGCTCGTCAAACGCTTCTTCGGTATTTTTAAAATGGCGTTTGGCCAGCTCTGAATTAATAAAGGAGGAATGCAGGTTATTTTTATGATCTTCTTCCTCTCTGCGTATGCCCACTTCATTCCACCCGTCATAATTCAGCATGCTTGTCCAGCGGATGTTGATATTGCGCAGCATAAAAAGGTTTTGAAAAGGATTTCCCGGCGTCCATTCCTCGACCCATTTTGTTGCCTGGCTGTGCACCCCGGCAAACTGATCCAGAAATCGGCCTTTAATCACATTATCCCAACCATTATCATTCTGGCCAATGCCGCTTTTTTGTTCACAAAGTCTGTCTGCCTTGGTCAGAATATAAAAAAGCGCTGTTTTGGTCTGTAAACGATCCTGCGGCGTCTTGCCGTGCGTATCAATGATCCAGTTCTCAACCGCAGCCGGCAGGCCCGGAGTGTTGTTTGTCTCGGCTATACACAGCAATAAACTGGTCAGCTCATGCTCAATGTTGTAGCGCTGAAAAAGATAAGCAACCTTGCCGCGGCGAAAAAACTGTTCTACCGCGCTGTCTTCCTTGCCTTTATGCAGATATTCACGAATATCCGTACATTCCAGCCTAGCCTTATATCCGGGGAAGTCCAGC
>CAYRKU010000032.1:13170-14500 GCA_964425055.1 uncultured Lawsonia sp.
TTGGTCTTTTGGCCGCTCCTGGCGCACATCTCAATAAAGTTTTTATCCGAATCAAATTCTTTACCCAGTGTGTCTACATCAATGATGCTGTAATCGCGCGGCAGGAGCGCATCCATGGCGCAAAAGGCATCTTCGGCGTTGTCCAGTTTGGCCAAATCTTGTGCCAAAGACAAAAACATGTCATTAAATTCCGGAATATTATCCCAAATCAGGCCAAAAAGCCTGGTTCGATCTTCAAGGGTAAGACAGGGGGCCATGTCAATGGCTTCTGCCCAGTAAATTTCATCCAGGGCCGCAGCCCGGGCCATCCCCCCAAAGGAAGCGCTGATATATTCCTTCAGCTCTTCCATAACATCCAGTGTAATGTGCCCGGCTGTTTCCGCCTGAACTCTCTTTTTAAGAACATTTAGCTCAGAGCGGATTTCGTCTTTATTTACCTTTTCTTTGTGATCGCAGTCACAAAAATAGGTGTTGGCAAAAATGCGCACAAGTTCTGTTTCGCCCAACAGGCGTACGTACACCGGATAGCCGTCCGGCACATTCTGAATAGGCGTCATGGTAAAACGCGTAACCAGCCCTGTAGACTCCTTATCGCCGCCAGGATTTATCTCTTTAAGAAAATCATGTTGTTCCCGGCCAAAATCACAGGGTACCTCTTTTGCCACATTACTGGCTAGGGAAGACAGCAAATACGACTTACCGGCCTGGCTTGGCCCAAAGACGCCAACACACATTTTGTTCGCCGCAGTCTTTTCTAATCTGCGAAAAAGGCGTGCCTGCCTGCGCAGGCGCAGGAGCACCTGATCTTTTGACTGGCCGCATTCACTCACGCGCGTGATGTTGCTTTCAATCCAAGCCTTTGACTTCTCGGCCGCGCTGCCAAGACGCCTGGACTTTTCAATAATAATTTTTTTCTGTTCCATCAGATCGTTTCCTCTGAGTTGCCGTAGCCGGAACACGTTTCTTCAGGTTGCGGGCGGTAATTCCCCCGCCACATTGCTATCTGAATATGGCTAAAAAAGCATACCTGTATCCATCCAACAGCCTTCTTCGTCCTTTTTGCCCAGGGTGCGCAGCATGATCCGCACCGGCTTGCCGGGAACGCGGGAAAGTTCAACCTCTCCGCCAATTATCCTGCGCTCCTGCACGGCCTCGGTATCACTATAGTCAATTTGCGGTTCATCCAGCTTGGTACGAATGTCTCGGCCGGTTTCCGGAATATCGTCAATATTCTCATCCTGTTCAGGCATGACAAACTGCACCTTAACTTCATATCGCGTATGCCCCTGCGCATTGCGCCTGGCCTCTTCGCTGGAAAATTCCAGGCGCC
>CAYRKU010000033.1:0-4621 GCA_964425055.1 uncultured Lawsonia sp.
ACGATGACCAGATCCGCCGCAAAGGCCATATTGTTGCTGATCGCTCTTGAATTCATCCGGAATGAAATATTACCGGCCTTATCAGCTTTCGTGGCCTTGATCAGCGCAATATCCGCACGCAGCGGCAGTTCCAGAAGATATGTCTTCCCGTTGATCTCCAACTTCTGTTTACCGATCTCTACTTCCGTACCGACGCCGGTCGGTGTCAGACACCCGCCAAGGCCGAAACCGCCGCAGCGGATACGCTCGGAAAAAGTTCCCTGCGGGCTGAACTCAATATCCAGTTCGCCTGCAAACATCTGATCTTTTGCCACCGGATTCAGACCGATATGGGTCGTGATCAGACTCTTTACCTGTTTCGCATTAATAAGGCGGCCTAAGCCCTGATCCGGCATACCGGCGGAAACGGCAATGGCATGAATATCCTTAACGCCTTTCTCCAGCATACCGCCGATAATATCATCCGCCGCAAACTCTCCATGCCAGTCGCCAAACATGATCGTCTGGCCATCATGGAACTTCTCCAGCACTTCTTCCATTGTCACTATTTTAGAAAGCAACTTACTTCCCCCTTTTACGAATAACTATTTCCCTTCAAAAACAGCCTTTCTCTTCTCCATAAACGCCTTGCAACCTTCCTGGAAGTCAGCGGAAGCCGCGCAGGCCCGCTGGGTAGGAATCTCCGTCTCATCCAGCCACTTCTTGTAATCCGCATAGTTCGCGTCGTAGATCTGCTTCTTGATGTTCTTGTAAGAAAGCAGCGGACCGGCTGCCAGTTTTCTGGCAAACGCCATCGTCACATCATCCAGTTCTTCCACAGTGGTAACCTTATAGGCAAGTCCCAGTGCCTTCGCTTCCTCAGCCGTTACCGGCCGTCCGGTAGCGGCCAGTTCCATCGTACGCGGCACGCCAATAGCTTTTGAAAGCAGGTAAGTCGCTCCTGTATCCGGAACAAGTCCCAGATTCACAAAGGCAAGGATAAACTTCGCGTTATCCGCGCAGATCATAAAATCTCCGCCAAGAGCCAGACTGACGCCCGCGCCCGCGGCCGCGCCGCAGACAGATGTGATGACGATCTTGCTCATCCGTTTCATACCATCCGCTACTACGCCGACTTTCGCGATCAGGCCATCCATGTTGACCTCACCGCCTGCCTGGATAAGCTGATAGAAATAGCCGATGTCACCTCCGGCTGAAAAGGCACGGTTAGTTCCCTTAACTACCATCACCTTAACATTCGGATCCTTCTCCGCGGCAGCCACCACATACATCAGTTCATCCGCCATCTGCTCATCAATGGCATTCAGATTCTGCATGTAATTCATGGTGACTACCGCTACGCCGTCTTCCACTGTGTAGATCAGCTTCTGCAATTTCATACGATTCCCTCCTTGAATCGTTTTGTTTAATATATAGCCTATTGCTGCCATATTTATCTTTCTTTTATTTTTTATGGTAAAAATTGCCGGAGGATATGTCAAGTTTTTAGCAGAGTTCACTTAAAAGTGGTAGAGGTGTTACAGCGTGTTGGAAAACACTACGCTGTCAGGCCGCGCAGCCGGGATATCGGATGTATTGCCGGTATACCGGTATGGTGGAATATCTGAAGGCGGCAAGTGCCGCATTCGGAGATACAGTACGTTGCTCCACTGTTTTTTATGGTAGTAAATAGATCGTGCCCTACGGCGGTGGCTATATCATATTTTTCTTTTTTGAATCCATAACTCCCTGAAATACCGCAGCATCCGGCTTGGGCATCGATGATTTCAGCTCCGGCCATACGCATAAGCTCCAGCCCTGGTTTACCTATACCCTGTGCACGCAGATGGCATGGCGCATGGTAGATCAGTTTTTCTGTACTCCTGTGTAGTGTTATATTCAATTCACCATTTTCAATGAGCCTGATAAGAAATTCGCAGGCGTCCTCCACGCGTTGCGCAACGGCATGTGCCAGATCTACGGAAGGGAAGAGTTCTTCGTATTCCTGGCTGAGCATGAGCCCACAGCTGGGGCAAAGTGTCAGAACAGGTATATCTGATCTGGAAAGGCTATCTAATTCCGCAGTATTAGCCCGTGCTGCTTTGGCTGCTTCGTCCATAAAGCCGTTGGCAATCAGGGGCAGGCCACAGCAGTTGTGGTGAGGAATGATTACCTCATATCCGGCCTGTTCCAACAGCAGCACGAGATCCATTCCGGTTTGCGGGTCATAATCTTCAATGTAACAGCCAGGGAAAAAGACAACTTGTTTTTTCTGTGTTTTTTTACCGGCGATATGCTTTGCAAACAGTTGGTGAAAACTTCTAGCAGTATATACAGGGAGAGGCGCTCTAGCAGAAATACCAAATAAGTTCAGTATACAGCGAATCAGCGGGTTGTTCATACCAAAGCGAACCAGTGCAGAGGGGAACAGCCGGGCCAGTCCACCAAAACGGGTTCCGTGCGCAAGCACCCAGTCGCGCAGAGGGGGGGTGTGCTCACGGCACCAGTTACCGCGCGCCAGCATGTTTAACGTGGAAATCTTTACGCCGGAAGGGCAGGCAATATCGCAGTTTTTGCAATTGGAACAAAAATCCAGAGCTTCTATCTCACCTCTGGGGCCAGGCTGCGTTTCATCAAAAAGGCGGAAACGTTCCGAAGCGGGACCCGTTAGTTTAGGGCCCTGGAAAGCCCGTGTTACCCGCGTAACAGGGCAATGGGCAACGCATGTGGCACAGGTTGTACACTTGTCCAGGCTATCAATGGGATTCATTGGCTCTCCTTATACATTCCCGGCTGCAAACCAGGCTGTAGCCAGGGCGACGCCGTTGCCGGATTTTTCTGTTGCATCGTCATACCCACCCAGTGTTTTTCCAATAAAAAAAACATTGGAACATAGAGGAGATCCATCAATCTTGAGCGGGCGCAGCCTGGCATCAACAAGAGGGCCAAGCAGAGCAAATCCATGCCGAACTGAGCCAGTTGGGAAAAGTTCGGCCTGAGACCAATCCGGAGAAGAGGGGGTAAGGGGGAGGTCAAGGTTGAATATTGGTTCCCAGGCTCTTTCGGGTGTAGTCTGGAAGCCGCCCCCTAAGGTACCACCTGTAGCAATAATGAATTTTCCGGCGCTATAGCTCCGTTGTTTGCCATTGGAACAGGTAAGAAGCGCAGAGCATTCCCCATCCTTCACAACAGAGCCGATAATCTGAGCCTGTTCAATCACATCCACTCCATATTTTCGGAGCAATCCCTTAAGCATTGTGTATAGGCGCAACCCGGTAACGGCAGGTGCAAGGGCAACAATTTCGTATACCGGCATGCCAATACCTTTTTCTATAGTCGGTTGTATTGTGGCATCTGGTTTTGTTCCAAGAATGGGCGGGATCAACACCACCTGCTTATCATCGGTACGGAATGGCACCTGAGAGAGTTCACGAATAAGCCAGGTAATCCCATCCGGATTGTCCAGGTGACGGGCCAGATCAAGCGTGCCGAGATCCCGCTGCAGGCGCAGTGGTGAAGGCAGGGTAACGGGAATAAGCTTTTTCCCGGCACAGAGGGAATACCCGGACAGGTTGCTGGCTACAAGTTTGGGTGAGAAATCCTTAAGGCCTTCTATGCCTGCAATAAAGACGGTAGTTGCTTTTTTAAAACCCTGCATGGAGACACATTGCGGCACAAGGAAGGAAGGTTTGCTGGTGCCAAGGGCTGTTATCAGTTGAATATTGCCAGTATCGGAGCGCATATAGGGATAGCTCCCCTCTCTGCACAGTTCGAGAAAAGCATCTACGGCATCGTGGACAGTCTGTTCACCAACAAGGCTGTAGGGATGGCGGGGGGGCAGTTCGGCGAAGCCGGCAAAGGGATTCTGCAGAAAATTGCCGCGTATGTCCGTACCAAGAATATCAATGGTGCCCCCGCCGATAGCGAGTGATCCTGCACCATAGGTGATGATCAGAGTGCGTTTCCCTGCTTTGGCCGTAAACAGTGCTGCGCACAGTCCAGAAAACCCTTCACCGACAACAATGACGTCGTATGGAGATCTGGTGATCATATTTTAGCCCCGTTGATGTTGAGTGTGGCACCATACAGGCTGCGAAGCAGCTCGGTTTCCCGCAGTTCATTTCCCCAAAGGGCAGGGCGGATGCCATGCCAGCGCTCTTCCTGAAATTGGCGGAGCAGATCAGTTGTAGGGGTTTCAGTCATGTATCCGGTATGCTTTGTTGCACTTGTGGGTTGTTCCTGCAAAGTGGTGCAGCAACAGGGTAACAACCCAGTCTCCATAAGAGTTCCTATACCGCGGATACCGCAAAAACTTCCCTGACAGGTTCCCATACCCATTCTGGTGCGTCGGCGGATGTCATTTAACGTGTATGAGGTATCTTCTGAAGCCACCTGTTCAAATTCAGCTACGGTTACCCGTTCACATTCGCAAAGCAATGCTTTTTTCCACGGGGCTGCCTCCAGCCGTTGCACGGTGGCTTCAAAACTGTCTCCAAGGCGGGAACGGGCAGTTTCAAGACCTGTTGCGGGGAAAACTTTACGGGCGCGTTCCATAAGTTCCAGTGGTGCCTCTTCTACCAGAGGTTTCACGGCTGTACTGCAGGGTGCGGATATCCCGAGTTTGGTACAGACAAGATCCACC
>CAYRKU010000033.1:4631-14339 GCA_964425055.1 uncultured Lawsonia sp.
ACGTTCAGCCATAAGCCTGTAGGTGGTTAGTTTTCCTCCGCAGATGGTGGCCATGCCGACTAGCCCATCGTGCTCATGATCCAAAATTACAAAGTTGCGTGAGGCCATTCGCCCTTCTGCAGATGTATCAGCCGTGTACAAGGGGCGCGTTCCCACAAAGGTGCGCAGAATCCGGTAATCATCAATATATGGGAAAAGCACACGCCCGATGTCGAGCAGCTCCAGTACTTCTGCTGTATTGGGGATAAAATCTGCAGGATTATCCGTTGGCTTAGACGTGGTCCCCAAAATAGTGATGGAACCGTGAGGTACAAAAATATCACCATCGGAGGCCTGACGCAGGCGGTTGATCACACGGTTGGTGAAACGGTGATTAAAGGCAATAAGTGCGCCCCGATCCGGTTTGACATTGATGGTCAAACCGGCGGTTCTGGCAATGTGCCCAACCCAGCTTCCTGCAGCATTGATCACAAAATCGCAGCCGATGACGCCGGATTCTCCTGTATGTGTATCCCGGACATCCACCCCGCTTACTTTGCCATTTGTGCAGTTTATGGAAGTAACTTCCGTACGGGTCCGGAAGGATGCACCGTGGCGAACCGCATTGTGCACATTTTGCCAGACAAGGCGGAATCCGTCTATGGCGGAATCAGGGACACGATATACAGAAGCAATATCCTCCGCGAGGTTAGGTTCAAGTTTACGCGCTTCCTGTACGGAAAGTGGCTCGACATCAATACCGCAGGCGCGGCATGCAGCTACCCAGGTGTATTCAAATTCCGGAGAATCTTGGCGGCTGCGCACAAAGAGACCCTCAGTTTCTTCCACACAATGGCAGCCAATTCGGCGCAGAATGCGGTTTTCTTCAATGCACTCCCTCCCCGCAGCGGCGTCTTTTACCGCGTAGCGTGCGCCGCTGTGCAGCAAACCATGGAAGCGGGAACTGGTCCCGTGAACAAGGTCACTCTGTTCAACCAACAGCGCATTGATACCGCGTATGGCCAGGTCGCGCAGTATCCCAGCACCGGTGGCGCCGCCACCGATAACCACCACAGTATAATGCTGCCTAGTGAAGTATGAAAGTTCGCGCATACCGATTCCCTTCAATTATACCTGGGTGTACCCTGAAAAATATCTATACATTTTGCCAGGCCAACAGCGCTGCCGAGATGCGTTATATGGAGAATAAGGCCCTCCAGACCTGTGAGAAAATATACACTTGGAGTATATTCCATTCATATGTAAAAAAAAAGTGAAAAGTATTTTCCCAAAACAATCTGTATCTGGAATACAATTTCCGGGGGAATTTTTTGGAGAGGTGTCAATTTATCCGATCAGTATGGAAAGCTGTCTCTGTAGGCTTGAAATTTGCAGCAGTTGAGGCAACACTCTACTGAAACATTCTGATTTGGAGGTTGTCATGCAGTATTGGCTGTTTAAAAGTGAACCCGGTTGTTATTCCATAACCGATCTTATCAATGCACCCTGTCAAACCACAGCTTGGGATGGGGTACGCAATTATCAGGCGCGGAATTTTATGCGTGATGAAATGCGCGAGGGCGATCTCGGTCTCTTTTATCACAGTGGGAAGAAACCGGAACTTATGGGTATCGTTCGGGTTGTTCGCTCGGGCTACCCTGACAATACAGCACAAAATCCTGAAGATAAGCATTTTGATCCCGCAGCCACGGCAGAAAATCCTCGTTGGTTTATGGTAGATGTACAGCTTGTAAGATTGTTCATTCCACCGGTTCCCCGCAGTTTGTTGCGATTCCGCCCCGCACTTGCAGGTATGGAGCTTTTGAAGAGGGGCAGCCGTCTGTCCGTTCAACCTGTGGAAAAAGCGGCCTTTGAAGATATTGTTGCCCTAGCCGATGAACTGGCTGTGGATGGAGGCACTGCATGAATACTGTGGAACAGGAGGACATTATGGCCCGGCTTGACCGACTGGAGAGGTTGGAAGAACAACTGTTTTTTCAGGAACAGACCATTACTGCCTTGAATGATGCCCTGACTGCGCAGCAGCGCCAGCTTGATATGCTCGAAAATCACCTTGGCCGGGTAGAGGGTAAAGTTCAGGCGCTTTGGGAACAGACTGGCGGAGATGGTGGCGTACTGACTATCCCCCCGCATTATCTGTAGCCTTTTGCAAACTTCTGTTGTGTCAGCGCACGGGGACAGTGGATACGGCGTTAAAAGGTGACCCGTCAATAAGGTGCCGGCTAATGGCAAGGTATACCAGAGTGTTACGTTTTTTATCCCAAAAACGGGTAACACGGGTTGCTTTAAAGAATATGGAAGTTGATTCCTGAAAAACACCGACTTTTTCCGGAAGACCTGCTGGAATGGTAATCGGTCCTGTCTGCGTACAGGATAGTGAAAAATTGGAAGGATCTTCCGCGAGCCCCAGCGATCCGGAAACACCACCGGTTTTAGCCTGGCTGACGTAACAGGCAACGCCCGGAATATCTGGATCAGTAAAGGCTGATACACAGATACGGTGATTGGAGCCGAGCAACTTCCATTCTGTAGTGACACAACCCACTTCAGAATCATCCGCATGTGCAGAAAGGGGCAAAACCATTGCGGCAAGGAAAAATAGCAGTGTTGTCCTAATGAGCATAATCAATCTCCAGGCCAGACTATTTGGTAAGTTGCAATTCAGAATACAAGATATAAAAATTATATTACTTACAGCATAGTAACAGACAAATTTATTGTAATTAGTTAATACATTGATTTTGATAATCAAATTTGTTTAATTTACAATTATTTTTTCGGTTTGGGTAATTTTTGCTTTGAGTTTGCCGAAAACTACCTTATACTCTTTTGTATGTATTCATCTATTAATGATAAATATTTTAGATAGTAAAAATTTATATTATTGTAAAGAAAATCCAATTACTAGCAGAATATATAAATCCAGTAAATCTATCAGAGAGCTGTTCTCCATAAGAGAAATACCGCTAAGAGCACGTTTACTGTGGATAAAAGTGAAATATAAACAGCCATACTATGAAAGCTGCCTTTTCAGGAAAGGCATATCGCTAAAGATGTAAAATTATACCTGTTCCTTTACCGTATACGAACATATATTACGGGCTTGCTCGATATCTTTACGAATCTGCTCCTGTAGTTTCTGCGGGCCGGAGAATTTCCTTTCACCCCGCAGCCGTTCCAGGAAGGCCACTTCTAATTGTTGCCCATAAATATCTGCCGCAAAATCCAGCAGGTGAGTTTCAACACTTAATTGGACTGAGCCAAAGGTAGGGTTATATCCAATATTGGTTACCGCGGCATAGATACCCTGTTCCGTCCCATGGTTGATGGCCGGAAGGTTGCTGCTCGGATTGCTTATGGGCATTGCCAGCGTGGCATATGCCCCTGGTTTGGGCAGCATAGTTGCAAGCGGGGGTAGGTTGGCTGTAGGAAAGCCCAGTAGATTGCCACCCCGATTCTGCCCATGGATCACTTCCCCCCGCACAGTGTATAGACGGCCCAACAGGCTTCTCACTTCTGCGACATCCCCCTGGCGGAGCAGTCCTCTGATCCGTGTAGAGCTAACCACATCACCGTGAAGACGGAGCGCTGAAAGTTGTTCTACCTTAAATCCGTGTTGATGCCCTAGGTGGGCAAGAACTTCCGGAGTACCTGCACGTCCTTTCCCCAGGGTAAAATCGTAACCGAGGAATAGTTCCCGCATATTTAGACTGTCCAGCAAAACATGCTGTACAAAATTTTCAGGTGACATAGATGCCACCTCTGGCGTGAAGGCAATCAGGATAACCAGTGCCATGCCGGATGCTTCCAGCAAAGCAAGGCGAGCCTGCGTAGCAGTAAGGCGGGGCGGGGCGTGGGGGGTAAGCAGTTCAAGAGGATGCGGATCAAAGGTAATTGCAACCGGTACTGTGCCGGTCTCAATGGCGCGCTGCCGAGTCAGGGCAAGCAGTGCCTGATGCCCAAGATGCATTCCATCAAAATTGCCAATAGTTACTGAAGCCCCTTTGTTGACATCCAACGGCAGGGGCAAATTGAGTGAGGAAAGCGTGCAGGTATAAATCATGCCTAATGCTTTTTGCTGGCCTGAAGCGCTAGCATGATGGCTTCATTAAAAATTTCCGGAGACTGTGACCCGCGAATAAACAAATTGTTCACCAAAAAGCAGGGTGTGCCCTGGATACCCAAGCGCGTCCCTTCGGCAACATCGGCCTCTACAGCTTCGGCAATGGCTTTTGTTTTCAGATCAGCAGTAAGCTGTCTTATGTTCAGCCCGGCATCAGCAGCAGCTTTTTCAATAGCCGGGATACCATCCTGTAGCACTTCGTTACGTCGCTCGAAAAGGATATCATAAAAGGCCCATGCTTTATCTGCACCTTGTAATACCGCTGCTGCATGGTATTCTGCCGCTTTACGGGCCAGGCCATCTTTGTCCAGGGGAAAATGCTTGAAGACATAGCGAACGGTATCGCCATTTTGCTTCAGCACTGCCTGGATTGTTTCCGAAGCCTGCTGGCAGTAGGGGCAGGTAAAATCAGAAAAAGCAACAACAGTTACCGGTGCATTCGGATTCCCTCTGACGGGCATTCCAGAAATATCAACTTTTTTGGGTTGCTTTAGATCGCTTTTCCATTGCTCCCGCAGGGCATTATAGCGCCGTTGATTGGACCCTTCCTGTGCGATATCAAGTACAGATTCGCTGTTTTCCCGTAAAATGCTCAACAGGATTTCCGGATTTTTACGCAGTGTCTCCCGAAGAAGATCGGGAAAATTTTTTGAGGTGACTACAATTGGTGGGGCAGATTTGGCATCTGTGGCTACAGAGGCTGCAGATGCCCAGTGGTCAGACAATAGCAGAAGATACACTGTCAGCACCAGCCAAAGGATGACAAACGCCCAAAATATTTTACGGCCCAGGCTCATGATAACTATCCTTCTGTTTAGTATTACTCCGGGCATTTACCTTATAGGCAGTATCGCCTGCTGGCAAGGCTCTTTATACAGGGAGCAGGCATAAGGAAACTGTAGGTCTTGCGGAGCGGGATCCACAGGGAAAATCAACCCTGGCCATAACTTCGATGCGTAATAGTTTAAAGCAAAACATCCCGTGGGTGCTTCCACGGGATGTTTTTTTTACACAGCTGCACCACAGCAGTGCGGGGCTGCAAAGCCATCAAGCTGGCTTACTTTTTCTTGCCTTTGTTGAGGAAGTTGGCCATGGCTTCTTTCTGATCCGGATTGGAGAAGCAGAGACCGAATGCCTGAGCTTCAAATTCCAAAGCTGTCTTCAGAGGAGCTTCGATGCCACGCAACGCGCATTGCTTGGTTTCCTGAACGGCGAACTGACGCTGCTTCACGATCTTTTTGGCGATGTTCTTTGCGAAATCCATCAATTCTTCAGGCTCAACCACAAAGTCCACCAAACCCCATTCCAGAGCTTTATTGGCATCGATAATATCGGCGGAATACAAGAGGTAACGGGCACGGCCCTGGCCGATCAGGCGGGGCAGGCGCTGCGTTCCACCAAAGCCGGGGGTAATGCCAAGGCCCACTTCGGGCTGGCCAAATTTAGCCTTACTGGAGGCAATACGGATATCGCAGGCAATGGCCATTTCATCACCGCCGCCCAGAGCAAAGCCGTTGACAGCTGCAATAACGGGTTGCGGCAAATTTTCAATAGCAGTCATAACTGCCTGGCCCTGACGACCCCATTTGGCACCTTCTTCCGGCGTAAGGGGTTGCATTTGCCCAATATCGGCACCGGCCACAAAGGAACGGTCGCCTTCGCCGGTAATGATCAGCACCTTGATTTCGGGGTCTGCAGCAATCTTCGGCAGGCAGTCTTCGAGGTCAGCCATTACGGCTGAGTTCAAGGCATTTAAGGCCTTTGGCCGATTGATTTTAAGGATTCCGATGCCGTCTTCTTTCTCCAGGATGAGATTATCCCACGACATGATTACACCTCCAAAAGGTTTACAAAATACCCATGTACATACACGTACCGGAAAATTGCCGGATACATTTACGCAGTACACAGACTCACAAAACCATCTCTGTGGCTTTTCCGTATTGGAGTGGAGTGGCATTAACGGTTAGGCCGTAAGACAGTTTTACTCTGCTAAAGCCGTATACAGGCCTTGCCATAAAGACAGGCCTCAAAAAAATTAATATTTAAAGAAACCTTGCCCCGTTTTGCGGCCAAGGCGTCCTGCCCGCACCATCTTGCGCAAAAGCGGCGCAGCACGGTATTTTGTGTCACCAAATTCAGTATACAGTACGTCCATAATGGCAAGACAAACATCAAGACCGATAAGATCGCCTAGAGCCAGCGGGCCCATGGGATGGTTGGCGCCAAGCTTCATGGCAATATCGATTTCTTCAGGTGTGGAAACACCTTCGGTAACCATGAACGCGGCTTCGTTGATCATGGGAATGAGAATACGGTTGACAACAAAGCCGGGAGCTTCTTCCACAAGTACCGGCGTTTTGCCAAAGCTTTTCGCCAGTTCGCTGATAGTATTATAAGTTTCATCGGAAGCGCTAAGCCCCCGGATAACTTCTACCAGTGCCATAACCGGCACCGGGTTGAAGAAATGCATACCAATAACTTGGCTTGGACGTTTGGTTGCGGATGCAACTTCAGTGATACTCAGGCTGGATGTATTGCTGGCAAGAATGGCTTTAGGCTGAACAATCTCGTCAAGCTCGGCAAAAATTTTCTTCTTCAGATCCATCCGTTCCACAGCAGCTTCAATCACCACATCCGCATCCTTGCCTTCCTCAATAGTAAGGATGCCTTTAACGCGGCTAATGACAGCTTCTTTCTCTGCTGTGGAAATTTTGCCCCTGTCAGCCAGTCGGGTGAGATTTTTGGTGATCCCGGCTAAACCCTTCTCGACAAATTTTATATCAATATCGCGAAGGTATACATCGTTGCCTGCCTGTGCCGCCACCTGCGCGATACCGGCACCCATTGTGCCTGCGCCGATTACAAGAATTTTCATATGATCCTCTTGAATGGATGCCTGAACTGAACAAAATTCAGACGATCCTGTTGTTCGGTGATTGGTAGGTCACTGTTTGTCATTCAAGCAACTAAAAACGATCGCCCGGAGTAAAGCTCGCCGGCTTATTATCCAGGCAAAGTCAAGGAGTGCCATCTCGGATAGCACTCCTTATATTTATTACTTGTTGAACTGAACGCGGGCCTGTCCATCGGTAACAACGGAACCGTCTTCTTTTTCAACCCAGGTGTGCAGCACAAGGCGTTTTTTGGCATCGTCTTTTTCAGCCACTTCAACCCAGGCAGTAAGGGTATCGCCAAGGAATACGGGGCGTTTAAACTTCAGTTCCTGCGACATATAAACGGTGCCTTCACCAGGCAGCTTGGTGCCAAGTACAGCAGAGATCAGACCGGCGCTGATCATGCCATGAGCAATACGGCGGCCAAAAATGGTCTTTTTCGCATATTCTTCGTCCAGGTGAAGCGGATTAAAATCAGTGGACACCTGGGCAAAAAGACGTACATCTTCGTCAGTAATGGTTTTAGAAGTGCTGTCTTTGGTGCCGACGGCCAGCGTATCATAAGTCCAGGCCATGGAATACTCCTTTATTTATCCGTAATACGGAGATCATTATCGGGTTGCCGCGTGTGGCAACCCGGGGAAAACAATGCTGTTACCTGCCAAGGCCCATGGGCTCATCGCGGAAGATGCGGGCGTCCATCAGTTTGGGCGCGCCGTCCATCTTGGGCTTGAAGGACATATGGGCAAGAATGTCTTTTTCAATGTCAATGCCAGGGGCAACTTCGGTCAGATACAGACCGTCCTTACGCAGCTCAAATACTGCACGCTCGGTTATGTACATAACCGGCTGACCTACAGAATTGGCGAAATCACCGGAGAAGGTAACATGGTCCACCATAGCGGGGAATTTATCTTTTGCACCTTCCTGGACGATCTTCAGTTTGCCATCTTCAACCGCAATCTTCAGACCCTTGGTGGTAAAGGTGCCGCAGAAGAACAGGCGCTTGGCGTTCTGAGTAATGTTGATGAAGCCACCGCAACCGGTAATGCGGGGACCCATTTTGGAAACGTTGATGTTACCCTTTTCATCGCATTCAGCCAGGCCAAGGAAGGCAAGATCCAGCCCGCCGCCATCATAGAAGTCAAACTGATAGGGTTCATCAAGAATAGTATCGGGGTTGATAGACAGGCCAAACAAACCGCCACCAGCAGGCACGCCGCCCACTGGACCGGCCTCTACAGTAAGGGTCATATAGTCCCCGATGCCTTCTTCGTTAGCCACAACAGCTACTGCTTCAGGCATACCGATACCCAGGTTGACGATGGCGTTCGGCTGCAGTTCCATAGCTGCACGGCGGGCGATGATCTTCCGTTCATTCAGCTTCAGAGCAGGGATGGAATCAGTGGGGATACGAATGTCACCGTTGCAGGCCGGACTCATGGCTGCATCGGCTTCAGGCATATTTTCCGCAGGAGGAACAACAACAACAGTATCCACATATACACCGGGGATCTTGACTAGGCGGGGATCAAGCGTACCGGCTTTGACAACGCGCTCAACCTGGACAATGACCTTGCCGCCGGAGCATTTGGTTGCCTGAGCAATGGAACCGGTATCAAGGGTTACGCCTTCTTTTTCCAGAGAAATGTTGCCCTTTTCATCAGCAGATGTACCGCGGAGGAGACAGACATTGATCGGGAAGGCTTTATACAGAAGCTGTTCTTTGCCATTGATCACAATCTTCTGTACAGCATTCTTCTGTGCTTTGGCCGTGGCATTAATGGCACCGCCATCAATATCAGGATCAACAAAGGTTTTCAGCCCAACATGGGTGATCGTCCCCATCTTGCCTGCTGCGATATCGCGGAACATATGGCAAATGGTGCCTTGGGGCAGATTATAGGCTTCGATTTTTTCTTCCGTAGCCAGTTTCCCCAAATCTGGAGAAAGGTTCCAGTGCCCGCCAACAACGCGTTTCAGCATGCCTTCATGGGCAAAATGATTCACACCAACCTGGCCTGCAGAATACACAAGTGTCAGATTGGAGGGTTTGCCGGTTTCAAGGAAGCGCTTTTCAAGCGCTTTGGCAAGGACTTCTGCGAAGCCGTTGGATACAAAGCCACTTGTGGCCAGGGTATCGTTATCGTTAATTTGGGCAACTGCCTCTTCTGCTGTCAAAAATTTGACCATGATGTTATACTCCTGCGGTTAACAAGTTCAACATCTTCGGGATACCTTACCAATGTAAGCATAAAATGATGAGAGACAAGAGGGAAGCCGTAAATTATAAAATTTTTTTAACAGTGAAAAAACGCGCCGCAGGGGGATCCGGATGCGGCGCGTTTTTTCAGCAGAGTGTTTAGCCTACGTGGAGACCAAGGATACTCCATACGAGGGTCAGAACAAGGGTTACACCTACGGGAATAACCAGAGAGGTCATACCGATATCGGCATAGGATTCTTTATGGGTCAAACCGCAGATGGCCAGCAGGGTAATAACAGCACCGTTATGTGGCATGGTATCAAAGCCACCGGAAGCCATGGAGGCAACGCGGTGCAGCAATTCAATACTGATGCCGTTCTGCTGAGCGACCTCCATGTAGTATTGGCCCATGGTTTCGAGAGCGATGGACATACCGCCGGAAGCAGAACCAGTGATACCGGCAAGCAAGTTGACCATGATGA
>CAYRKU010000034.1:0-8921 GCA_964425055.1 uncultured Lawsonia sp.
CAGTGATGGCAGACCGGCTCTGTCGTTTACCCGACAGAAAAGTATGGAGGGTCAAGTGAAAGATAAAACCATAAGCAAGACCAGTAACTATTGGGCATTACGCCATCTTTTCTCTAGAAGCCAGAATGGAAAGAGATAAGGTCACAGCACTTCTGGAACATGCGATCAACCCCAATTAGCAAATGAAGGCTGACCGAAAATTTGCTAGGGAAGAGCTCGAAAAAGAAGCCCGTACCTTTCAGGTTGTCGCGCTGAAGTGCCAGAAAAAATGACAAAAAATCAATCGAAAGATCCAAGAAGCATGAAAAGGCAATGACCCGAAAATATCCTTTTCCTACCATTGGAAAACAGGGCTATGCATACTCTGAAAAATTTGACGCTGTGTCATACTGCAACAAATAAAACAGACCGGTCATGCGGAACTGACCCGACATGTTGGACACATCGTCAGTCAGATATGCCGCTGCGCATATACGTTCGACTATATTTCCGAAGAGCACTTGTGCCGGAAGCTGGATGGCTGAGATGGCGAGTTTCCTGATAACCTCTCCCTTCTCATAATTTCATGCAATTGCCCTGAATTTTTATACTGCGTCTCTTGACTTAAAAGAATGACAGGAATAGTGTTACTTTTAATAAAAACATGTTACTCACTTCCAAGATGTTATGTTAACCCTATCGAGGATGTGCAAGATGTGGAAATCTCCTCTTGTTGGAGTCCTGTTCAGTCTTGGGCTGATCACTCCGGCCTTCGCCCATTTTGGCATGGTCATCCCTTCCGAGTCAGTCATTGAGGATAAAAATAAGTCAACCATCGGACTTGAACTTTCGTTCAGCCACCCCATGGAAATGGCAGGTATGCCACTGGAGCGTCCCCGGGTCTTTCAGGTCTTTACTGGCGGCAAAGGCGAGGATATCAGTGCATCCCTGCAGCCTGTGAAGATCATGAACCACGATGCGTGGAAAGTACAGTACACGGTGAAAAGACCGGGCGTATACCAGTTCGTCATGGAGCCGAAACCCTACTGGGAAGCAGCTGAGGACTGTTTCATCGTACACTATACTAAAACCTATGTAGCAGCCTTCGGCGAGGAAGAAGGCTGGGACAAACCTGTCGGACTGAAGACAGAGATTGTTCCCCTGACACGCCCTTTTGGTAATTACAGCGGAAATGTGTTCCGCGGTCAGGTGCTGCTCGGCGGAAAACCTGTACCCGGGGCAAGTGTGGAGATAGAGTACTACAATCGCGAAAACCGTTATACCGCCCCCAACGCATATCTGGTGACACAGGTTGTCAAAGCCGACTCAAACGGTGTGTTTACCTACGGGATTCCCTTTGCGGGCTGGTGGGGATTCGCCGCACTGAGTACCGCTGAGGAGAAGATGCCCCATGAAGGCGAAGCAAAAGATGTTGAGCTTGGCGCCGTCGTCTGGATAGAGTGTACCGCACCTTCCATAAGGTGACGGAATATCCTACGGAAAACATGCTGTTATTTTTTTAACTTGCCTTCCTCAGGAGTGTTGTCCAATGCATATTTCCGAAGGTGTGCTTTCCCCCATGATATTAGGCGGAGGTTATGGTCTGGCCGCTGCAGGAACCTGGATCGGTTTACATAAGGCGGACTATTCTCGCCTGACAACTGCCGCTGTACTGGCTTCCGTTTTTTTTGTGGCGTCTCTCATTCATATACCTCTCGGACCAGGGAGCGTTCATCTTATCCTCAATGGTCTCCTCGGTCTTTTTCTTGGCTGGACCGTCTTCCCTGCACTCCTCGTCGCACTGCTCCTCCAGGCCATTCTCTTTCGCTACGGCGGACTCGCCGTTCTTGGGGTCAACGTCTTCGACATTGCCTTTCCCGCTCTGCTTTGTCATTTTCTCTTTCGTTCCTGGATAAGCAAAACAGGCAGCCTTCGGCTCATCGGGGCTTTCTGCTGTGGGGCAGTTTCTGTTGTCGGTGCTGCACTTTGCACCGCCTTCGCACTCGCCCTCAGCGATAAGGGGTTCCTGACCTCAGCGCGCATCCTGATCATTACTCACATTCCCATCATGGTGCTGGAAGGTGGCATAACCATGGCCGTGATCTCCTTTATCCACAAGAACAAACCGGATCTGCTGCGATTTACCGAAACCGGGGGAAAAACATGAAACGCCTTATCATAGGATTCTGTTTCGTATGTATTCTGGGGTGCTTCGCCACAGTCTGGGCACACCGTGTCAATATCTTTGCCTATCCGGACGGAGATTCTATCCAGATCGAATGTTCCTTCAGTAAAAGCCAGATGGTCAGACACGGCAAGCTGACCTTCAGCGATGGAGAGACCGGCGCAACTCTATCTGAGGCGACCACCGATGAACACGGAATATTCCGCTTTCGCCCCGACGAACACTTTCTCGATACCGGGCACGGGCTGGACATCTTGCTGTATGCAGGTGAAGGCCATCAGAACACCTGGCACATGGATTCCACCGAACTGAAGGCATTGACCCGCCCCACTCGTACTATACAAGGGAAAACTTCAGATCAGGCATCGCACGCGATAAACACCATAGAACGTAACGAACTGGAGGCTCTCATGGGGAAAGTTCTGGACGAGAGGCTCACTCCCATCCGGCAGGCGATAGCCCGCCAGCAGACAGACATGCCGGGGTTGAGAGACATCATCGGCGGACTGGGTTGGATTCTGGGACTACTGGGACTCGCCACATATCTGCGGTACAGACCCCGTCCATAACGGGACCGCGGAACGCTTCTCATGATTGCCTTCCTGTATCATAGGGATCCCAGATCGCTCCTCCTTGCTGCGGGGGGAACGGCGTTCTGCTTCTCGACACTCCAGAGTACCGCCGTCTCCTGCATAAGCCTGACGCTTGCCCTCGGTTTTTCCACCGTATCTAGTCTGCCCTGGCGGATACTCCTGAAACGCTTTCTCGCGGCCAATGTTTTTACACTCTTTCTCTGGTTGACCGTTCCCTGGACTATGCCCGGGACAAACCTGTTTACCCTTGGTCCCCTGGCGTTCAGTCGTGAAGGCATAGCTTTGGCGACACTTGTCTCCCTGAAATGTAACGCCATACTTTTGGCCTCTGTCACACTCACTGCGGACATGGATATCCAGCTTATGGGGTATGCGTTGGAACGATTACACCTGCCCCTCAAGTTAGTCTTCCTCTTTCTTTTCACCTGCAGGTACATTCACACCATCGGTGAAGAATGGGCAAAATTGCAGACTGCGGCAATGCTACGCGGGTTCGTGCCACGGACATCCCTACACACCTATAAAACTATCGGCAATATGATTGGATTGACACTTATCAACAGCGTAGATCGTTCTCATAAAACATATGAAGCCATGCTGTTACGTGGCTTCAACGAACATTTTCTTATCCTTAAGGAACTCAACGCCAAAACATCTGACGTCGTTTTTGTTCTTTTCGTTTTTGGAATACTCGCCTGTTTGCTGTATGCGGACTGTTATGTGATGTGCAACCATGTCTAACCGTACACTTGTCTCCCTTGAAGGAATTCGCTTTGCCTATAAAGGCAGCCCGTTGCTTTTCGATGACCTGTGCTTTTCCTTGCATGACGGCGAGCAGATAGGTCTTTATGGTCCCAACGGGAGCGGGAAAACGACTCTACTCCGGCTCATCACGGGCTTAGAGTCTCCACAGAGTGGTCGCCTGCTGCTGTGCGGATTCCCCGTAACCCAAAGACGGGATTTTCACCGACTGCGTTGCACAGTCGGTTTCGTCCTGCAAAACAGTGATGAACAGCTTTTTTCCTCCACTGTTTTGGAAGACGTGGCTTTTGGGCCGCTCAATCTCGGCATGAATCGCCCTGAAGCGCGGGACAGAGCCATGGAAACCCTCGAACACCTAGGTATAGTCAATCTGGCCGACAGGCCGATACATCGGCTGTCTGGCGGCGAGAAAAAAATGGCTGCACTGGCTTCCGTCCTTTCCATGCATCCCCGTGCACTACTCCTGGATGAACCGACGACATTCCTTGATGATGTTTTCAAAAAGCGGATTATTGCCTTGTTACAGCGGGAAAGCATTGCTAGGGTGGTCGTCTCTCATGATAAACAGTTTTTGAAACAAGTGACATCTACTTTCCTGACAGTCAGTAACGGTACCGTTTCGATAATAGCACTCTGAGCGTGGTGCTGTGAATGTTTTCTCGACCTGGCTATGCTTTCACCGCTCAGAGGCTCTCCACCTGATCCGCATCTTTTTCTTAACTTGGAACAGCTGCGCGAAACTGCGATTAATAATTATGGAAACATGATATATTTCCTTATCGCAAGGAAGGAAATATTTCTGAGAAAACTACAACCGCACATCTTGTTGATCACCCCTCCTCCCCTCGTTTTGCAAGGGCCTATTGGCAGATTAAGTCGAAACTAGAGCATTTCAAGAAAACGACAATGGACTCTATATTGCAGCCATATGTCTCCTTTTGAGCTTCATATTCACCACGGAGGAATAACCATGAACGGCTAGGTACTGCTTGCTGTTATTGTTGGCGCTCTCGCGATTACCGGTGTCACTTTGATGTGCTGACTCTTATATCCACCACAGTCCCGTCACATTTCCGGCCGGTTTCTTCAGAAATCGGCCTTTTTGTTTGGGAGTTTTTCAAGATAAGTTTTTAGCATAATCTGGCCAATATCCTGTTGTGTAGCAAAATGTTCCGCGACTGGATCTTTTTTGTAAATAACAGGAGGCACATTATGCATGATGTGGAATATTTTTTGAATTCTGACGCCAGGGTTCCGGAATATCAGGAATATCTGAAAGACCATGAGGCGTATAGGGTATTTCTTGAGAATGAGCTTGCACATCTGTCTAAAGAAGACCTTGAGCGTATCATTCACAATCCCATTCGTGGGAATTTATCCCAGGAAGGGCTGCCTGTTCTGATGTATCATGTGGCGCTTATGACTGCCGCGCTGCAACTGCATACCAAGATTTGTGCTCGGAATACAGCGACAATTATAGCGGCAGCGGCCAATATCCCGAAAGTAGCTACCGCCGCTAAAGCCTGCTGAAGATAATGCACTGATCCAGACACTGGCTGAGATTAATAATCTGTGTTAAATAGGAGAACCTATATGCGGTATACTGCGTCGCAGGGTATAAAACCATATAATCCAGCATATCTGCAGATGGATGTGGCGGTGGACAAGGACTGCCCTTTCTGTATTTTTATCTCAAACAACAGTGCCAGACTTTCAATGCCTGGGGAAGATGTTTCTGATCCCACACTGATCAGGCATGGTCCTCAGTCAATGTCCCAAGAGTCAGCCTAACAGCATTCAGACGATTGGGGATGGAAAGCGCTCCATCCAATTTGATATCGAGAGTTGCTGGAGGAGAAAATTTTACATTACCGGCCTGTGCCTGCAAAAATGCCAGAAGCCGCTCCGGAGCAATGACAGTCTGCCGTTCCTCCCAGACAATACGCAGATGATCGGGATGTACATCGGCCCGTACAACTTGAGCTAGGCTTAAAAATTGTTTCAACTCCAGCACAGCCATAAAAACCCGCAGCTCTTCCGGCAGAGGGCCAAAGCGATCCCGCAGTTCCAGCTCCAGTTCCTGCCGCATGTGGGTATCAATGGCTGAAGAAAGCCGTTTATACCAGCGCAGGCGTTCCCGGCCATCGGCAATATACGTTTCCGGAATATGCGCGGTCAGAGCAAGGTTCAGCTCTGTTTCTGTCTGAAGAGGGCAGCCATCGCCCCGAATTCGATTTACGGCCTGCTCCAACATTTCCAGATACATATCCAACCCTATTCGGCTCATATGCCCGGACTGTACCTCACCTAAAATATTGCCGGCGCCGCGCAGGCGTAGATCCTCCATGGCAATCTGAAATCCTGCACCCAAATAATCAAGGTCAAGAATAATGCGCAGGCGATCCCGAGTGACCTTCGGCAGGCGATCCAGGTCGGAAACAACAAAGCAGGCAAATGCCTGTCTGTCTGATCGACCTACGCGGCCACGCAGCTGATACAACTGCCCCAGACCAAACATTTGGGCCTGATCCACAATTAAGGTATTGGCTCGGGGGAAATCCAAGCCAGATTCGATAATGGCCGTGCATACCAAAATATCCAGCTCACCATGCCAAAAGGCATGCATAGTCTCTTCCAGCTTATTTTCCGGCATTTGACCATGGGCCATTCCAATGTGTGCCTGTGGTACCAGATCGCGCACAAAGTCCACAACTCGTTCAAGCCCCTGTACCCGGTTGTATACCCAAAAAACTTGCCCTTTCCGGGCAAGTTCACGTTCTACTATCGAGCGTAGGGCATTTTTGTCTCGTTCCAAGATACAGGTTGAAACCGGTTTACGTTCCGGCGGGGCTGTTTCAATAACGGAAAGTTCCCGAACGCCGGACATAGAAAGCTGCAATGTACGCGGGATAGGCGTGGCCGTCAGGGCTAAAACATCCACGTTTTTCTTAATCTTCTTCAATTTTTCCTTATGCCGGACCCCAAAACGCTGTTCTTCATCTAAAATGAGCAGACCCAGATTCGGCAAAGAAACATCATCAGAAAGCAGACGGTGCGTCCCGATAAGCACATCAATTTGTCCGGATGCTGCTGCTTTGATAATTTCTTTCTGCCTGTTGGCAACAAAGCGACTCAACAGCCCAACATTGATCGCAAACCGCGACAGACGGGAACGGAATGTCTGATAATGCTGTTCGGCAAGAATTGTTGTGGGGCACAGCAGGGCGACCTGCCTTCCGGCAGCTGCAGCACGAAATGCTGCCCTCAGGGCTACTTCTGTTTTGCCAAAGCCCACATCCCCGCACACAAGGCGGTCCATAGGCACTGGTTTTTCCATATCTGTCAGCACGTCCTGAATGGCGCGAGCCTGATCTGGTGTTTCATCAAAACCAAAAGATGCTTCAAACTCCCGGTACAGTTCCTCTACAGGGGGATAACGAAAACCCTTTGCGACTTTGCGCCATGCATACATTTCCACTAAATCTTCGGCAATTTTTTCAATAGCTTTACGGGCTTTTTCCTTACTGGCTTGCCATGATCCTCCGCCAAGGTGGTCAAGTGTAGGCGGTGTTTCCCCGCCACCTTTAAAACGCTGAATCAGTGACAGGCGATCAACGGGGACATACAGCCTGTCATCGTTCGCATAGTACAGCAGCAGAAAATCATTGGACGTATCCCCCATTTCCATACGAATAAGCCCACCAAAACGGGCAATACCGTAATCTCTATGTACAAGCAGATCACCAGGTTCCAGCTCATCATACCGATCAAGCCCTCTAAAAGCACCGGAAGGTATCCGGCGGCTTTTTTCTGTATGTGGCTGAAGCACATCCTCACCCAATACAATAACCTCATCCCACAGCATGTCTGCCCCGCCCCTGAACGGGGCCATCAGGGCAAATAACCCTGACCCGACAGGATCATACCGCAGAGCAGGAAAAAGCCCGTCCTGCTCTGCCAGTTTCAAAAATTTGTTCCGACTGCGTTCTCCTGAAAAACAAAGCAGTGTCTGTCGTTTGCTTCTCTGCCACGCCTTCAGTGCGTGCACTAGTGTCTGCCACGGGCGATCCTGCTCCATAACTGAGGGGAACAATTCGGCAAAGGATGCTATGGCACGTTCAGGCATATCGTGGCCGCTTATTTCCACACCGGCTACGAGTGGCTCTGCAATGCCGGCAGTTGTTTCAGCCAAAGTTCTGGTAACTTCTTCCGGAGTACGCATATGCAAGCGCTGTGGCTGCGGCCGTCCTGCGGCATCCTGTTCGGCAAAGGCAGCCGCCCAGTGTCGCTCGGCAGAAAGAAGAGCGTCCTCAAACTCATAATGCCCAGGCATAAGCCAGACTGTATTTTGAGGAAGCCAGTCCTCCACTACAGAAGACGCTGTATAACACGCCCCGGGCAACAGACAGGGATTTCCCTGTTCATCAAGCCTGGTCAAACCAAAAAACTCATTGTCAGTCAGCAACTCCTTTTGCTGCAACATATTCCAGTACTCTTCCCGTTGCTTACGGTGCAGTGCATCCTGAAGTACCGGTTGTACCGGCAAAATGAGCGCCTCAGATATATCTGCCCGCGAGCGCTGCGTAGCAGAATCAAAAATCCGTATTTCTTCAATAACGTCACCAAAAAATTCAAAACGCAGCGGTCTACTGTGACCCGGGGGCATAATATCCAGAATATCACCGCGCCGCGCCACTTCACCGGGGTTGGCCACTATGGATACCCGTTCATAGCCCCAGGTTACGGCCTGATCCAGTACCATATCCGGAGGTACATCTTCCCCCTGTTTCAACAACAGTTCCTTCCCTTCAAAAAAAATTAGTGGAATAAGTCGGGGCCACAAATTGTCATCATACAATACAAGGCCCCTGGATCGGCCATAACGCAGTGCGTACAACACTGCCATGCGTTCCGCCCAGGCCGTGCGTGAAACTGTCCGTGTCGTAAACGGAGGCAACACTCCCCAAGTGCGGTATCGGAAATCCGGCAACGTTTCTGCTGAAGAAAGATCCGCTGAAAAAAGCGTTAACAGCGCCCGGGCGGCAGACAGCTCGTCCAAGTTGCCTACAACTAGGGCCACTCCGCAGCCTTGCCGCAGCAAATCAGCCCCAATTTTGGCCTGTGTGGCAAGCCCGGCCCGCTGTAAAACCAGCCTGACTCTGTCACATCTAGCAAAGCGGGCCAGCAATGCATGATAGTCCACGCGCAAACCTCATCCAATAACCATAATATTGGTGCACTCTCCGGTTAAACACCGCGTACCAGTCGGGGTGATTTCCAAAGTGTGCTCCACACCAACCATACCCAGGCCCGGCAGACCAATTTTGGGTTCAATGGCCACCACCATCCCTTCTGCCAGGGGTTCATCAAAGCCGCACGCAAAGGCCGGATATTCGTCCAAT
>CAYRKU010000034.1:8931-14282 GCA_964425055.1 uncultured Lawsonia sp.
CCACCCCATGTCCCAAAAACGGCACACTGTCCCGACCAAGGCCCATAAACCCTTCGGCATAACCGTTTCTCTCAGCAAGGGTACGACTGTACTGCCACAGCTCTGCAGGGGTTATTCCCGGACGCAGTTTTGCTACAACACGCGTGAAAATATCCACGCATACCTCATGGGCACTAGTGATAGCAGTGGGTATTGGCCCCCCTGTCCAATACACCTGCGTTCTGTCTGAATGATAGCCTTCGAAAGAAAAGCTCAAATCTGTAGAGAGGAGCATGTTTTTTTCCCATACCCGCTTAGCATTGCCCATAAACGGCACCGCCGGGTGAAGCCCCACATAGCCAATTGGCCCATTAAAATAAGTGGCATAGTTGCCGGCATTCCCGGTAGCCAGGCAGCCCACATAAGATTCCTCCCCCGCTCCATTCATCCTCACCAGTCCGCTGTTGCCGCATTCCCAGGCAGCAGCACTGTAGGTCTGGGCAATCTCAAGCTCAGTCATACCTGCGTGAATCCGGGCAGGCAGAACTTCATCAAGCATTCTGCGCAGCCCATCCCCGGCCAGACGCATTTTATTCATTTCCCAGGAGGATTTCACAGCTTTTGCCCGGGCTAGAACGGCATCGCAGGATACAAAAGTCGTTCCCACAAATTTTTTCTGCAACAGTTCGGCCATACTCCAGCTAAGCCCGTTCTTGTCCACAGCAAGTACAGGACTTAAAGGTGAGCCGGCTTCAGCGCACAGCCCAGGCAAATCTTTGTACGACCTAAATCCCATAATGACCTTGAGAGGTGATTCCTCCCTGGCCCGTTCTAGGCCTTTGCGCACCAGTAAAACCGGATCTCCCTCCATGGGTACCCACACTAGGCCAGCTGCCAAGGTACCTGTCAAATAATAAATGCTGATCCGGGCACACACCAGCATCCCACCTGCATCTGGTGCAAAACACTGCATCAACGCTCGGCAGCGCTCGATACGCCGCTCAATTTCCGCGACAGGAAGTTTTTCCAGTTCGCTGCTCATGAGTTTTCCTCCATATATACCGACATTGCCGGTTCCTCTTTCGTTTACGGGAATTGCTGTTGAAAAACAATGGCGCACAGAAATGAAAACCGCACGCCAGCCTTGAAACGTACTCTTTAAATGTCAAAAAATTTTAGATATAAATATTGATATAGTAACGACAAAGAAATCCAAACACCACCACAGGTTATATTCAACAATTAGAATATTACCGCGTGTCATTAAATGCTATTGGATGATTACCCATGATTGCCGTGATTAAATGGTAACGAATGCGAAAAATAAAATGTTACCGGTAATCGCTATTTCTTATACATTGCAGGACATTCGCACAGTTTAGTGTTTTTATTGAAACTAACCCTGCAAGACTATTAACAATATAATAGTACTGATGATAAGTATACTTTGATTATTACTATAGTGTAAAATGCATACGATGCTGACTATACTATATTTATTGATTTTAACGTCAAGAGGCACACAAATCCTATAAATCATTCTACGCCAATCCATGGACAAAGCCGAGTTGATAATCATACTACTTATATATTGACCGTATGTAATTGACCCGTATACATATTCTACTCCAAATATAGAACTCTTGGCTATTATCCCCCATAACAAGACTATCTTACACATATTTATTATTAAGATAAATTTAAAACTCACTAGCAAAGTGTATCAAGTAGTTTAGATAAAACGGATAAATTTTGAACAAGTTTTTCCCCGTTATTATTCGTATCGAAAAAAAACATATTATCACAGCCACACCTGGAGTTGTCGATAGTGAATTATATGAGAAACATGGGGAATTAATTCATAAGGTTACTAAGTAGAATTAGCCTTAAATAAATAGTTAGTTAGATGGAGTAGTGTAACAGTAACAACAAATTTTTAGTTACAGTGTCATCGTGCATCTGACCTTTCTGCGTGATGATCAGGCACAGTCCTTTACCCTTAAAGAGGTTTTATACTTTTTCATTTAGTTTCGCAGCAGGGATGCAGGTATCGGTCAAGGCATGCGGGGAGGGATAATCCTCCTTCAAGTTGTTTATTACCCCAATATACCCTCCCCCGCAAAAAAGGCCATGGCTCTGCAGTGTACCTACCCCGATACATTGCCTTTACCCAGGTAAAAGGTTATTCCATAACCCACTTCTTTTCAGTGAGGACCTCAATGCTTGAACGTTTCATGTCGGATGATAGGCTGCGTACCATACTGACCCAGGCACGGACCATAGTCATTATAGGCGCCAAGGATAAGACAGGGCAACCTGTTGATGAAGTGGGGCGTTACCTCATTGCAGCCGGGTATACGGTCATTCCTGTCCACCCTGTCCGCAAAAACGTCTGGGGGCTTACCACATACACAAACCTTGCGGACGTTACCACTCCTGTGGACATTGTTGACGTGTTTCGCGCACCAGAGTTCTGCCCGGAGCACGCACGTGAAGCAGCAGCCCTGATCCACAGGCCTGCGCTGTTTTGGATGCAACTTGGCATCACCAGCACAGAAGCAACACGCATAGCCAGTAAGGCAGGGATGAATATCATTGCCGACAAATGCATCATGGTGGAACACCGCAGGCTGTGTACTGCCTGACTGATCTACTTGGCTGACCTCATGCTCCATTAGTGCCGGCGCAAATATCAGAGGAGTATTACATGAATATTCTTATCTTTGGCCCCAACGGCAGTGGCAAAGGTACACAGGGTGCCCTTATCCGTGATTCTTTTGGCATTGCACATATTGAATCCGGTGCCATTTTCCGCGAACACGTTGGGGGTAGCACCGAATTGGGTAAACAGGCAAAAAAATATATGGATAAGGGTGATCTTGTCCCCGATTCCATCACCATTCCCATGGTACTTGAAACCCTCGCATCCAAAGGTACTGCAGGTTGGCTTTTGGATGGATTTCCCCGCAATATAGCCCAGGCCAAACAGTTACACACCGCCATGCAACAACAGGGAATGCGCCTGGATTATGTGATAGAAATCGATCTTCCCCGCGACATCGCCCGGAACCGCATTATGGGCCGCCGTGTGTGTACCAATGATGGCAACCATCCCAATAATATTTTTATTGATGCCATCAAACCTGCAGGTAACGTCTGCCGCGTATGTGGTGGAAATCTAACCGCCCGGGCCGATGATCAGGATATTGATGCTATCAATAAACGCCATGATATTTATTACGACACCCAAAACGGTACGCTTGCCGCGGCTTACTATTTCAAATCTTTTGCCGACAAGGGTGAAACAACCTACATTACCTTAAATGGTCAAGGTTCCATCGACAGCATCAAAGAAACGCTGTTTCACGCACTGGGGCTGAAACGGTAAGCTTTCCAAGTAGATTACCATAGGTCCTGATAGCACATAATTGCCTATAAATGCAATATGTTATGCTATTGCTAAGTTTGTGCATACCATGTTGGCATACTGGAATCGGAATCGTCGATGTCTGGAAAGGATATTGACGGTTTCTTTTTTCTGCGCAATGTGCTGATATAGATATTCAGTACTATTTCTGGCAAAGCGTGACCCATGAGCACGGCAACGGCACCACCTAAATCCTGGCCAGCTCTGAAAGCATCGGTTGCAAAAGCTTAGCGCAAATCGTAGGGCCGCATTCAACGCCTCGCTACACCCATAGATAGTGAATACACGAAATCGCCTTATATTGTTCCTAGCGACGATGAGTCCGCACTAGTCTTTTATAGATGCGCACAGAATGAAAATGAATACGAACGAGCAGATAGTAATAAGCCATGAAGTAGCGAAACCCTGTGTGACCGAAGTGCTATTGCCGACGAAGAAAACGGGTATCAGTCAGAAGAGTGTAATAACTCAACAGGGAAGCCAACAGGTAATTAGTGGAGCGTCACAGGCAGGTTGCACCGTAGCTGAGCTGGACGACTTGCAGCTGTATCCATTGGTGCCAGGCACTGAAAAAGAAGACATTGACAATTCACCGGCAACAGTTGGTAGAATGGTTTGAATAAACCTTAAGCGAAGAGGCGGGACTGCTTCTGCTTACCAAAGAACGCCTCCATTTTGGTAAGCCAGCCCCGCAATCTGCATAATCCAGCAAAGTCCGAATATCGGACAACGCCTGTTTATTTGTAGCAGTTCAGACTTGATCTGCCAGATAACCGTTTTGATGGTTTTCCTGTAGGGTTAGTTAAGTTGTACGAAGTTTTCGTCCCAGAGCTTTTCCCCTCCAGAAGGGTTTGCATGGGTGTTCTGCCGCAGCACATTTTCCCTTGAAGGGGTCGTTTTGTGTTGTAATACTCCAGTCAGGCATCCAAATCGACCTGAAGCTCGTCTAAAGATTGATATAAGTTGCGCCTGAATGCAACCTGGTAAAACTTCGTGAAGAATGGTCTTGTGGAAACGTTCACAAATACCGTTCGTCTGTGGGTGATGCGCCTTGGTTTTTGTATGTTCAATGCCGTTTACCCCAAGGTAGAGCTGGTAATCGTGTGTTTCCAGTTTGCCGCAATATTCCGTACCACGGTCGGTCATGATCCGGATTACCCCCATGTTTTGTGAGGCAAAGAAAGGCAAAACGCGATCGTTCAAAAGATCGGCAGCGGTAATGGGTGTTTTGGTAGTATAGAGTTTGGCTGCTGCCCATTTCGAGTAAGTATCCACAAATGTTTGTTGGTAAATACGTCCCACACCCTTGATAGTGCCCACATAAAACGTGTCCTGGCTACCAAGATAGCCGGGGTGATGACTTTCAATCTCCCCGCATACTATCCTGTTTTTTCGTTCCAAAGCCTGTACTTGAGCCTCAGTCAACACCATACCCTGTTCAGCTGACAGTTTTTCCAGTGCTGTCAATCGTTGCTTCATTGATGCAAGATTATGGCGCAGCCAAATGGAACGAACTCCAGATGGAGAAACAAAGATGCCTTGCTTGCGCAGCTCGTTGCTTACTCTTACTTGCCCGTGAGCAGGAAACGCTGTGGCAAACTCGACGACGGCCTTCTCTGTAGTTTCATCTACACGATTTTTCAGATTTGGCTTTCTGCGACTGACCTCAAACAGTGCCTCAACTCCACCGGCATCCCGGGCAGCCTGACACTTGAAAAGCCCATGATACGGCAAGCCTTGGAGATATTGCCCAATTCTGCGGCAAGATTGAGAAGTCCGGTCTTGTGTTTAATGACACTTTGGTTGTACATTTCCATGAGGAACTCCGTGGGCATAGTGCCCGGTTGATGGGTTATTTACGTTTCCATCAAAACGGAGTTCCCTTCTTTTTGCAAGGCCCTATTGTCCGATCAAGTCAAAACTAGAGCATCTAAGACATTCCCAG
>CAYRKU010000035.1:0-6950 GCA_964425055.1 uncultured Lawsonia sp.
TTTTGGTGGAGCTGTGGTTGTGAACAGGCCGTTGGATATACAGGCAGCAGAGCTTATTGCCGCTAATTATTTTGAAGTGGTAGCAGCTCCAGATTTTGATGATGGTGTGATTGAAAAGCTTGCTGCACGTAAAAATTTGCGAGTGTTCCGGTTGCCTGGCTTAGCTGATCTTGGCCGATTTGATGGGGAACCTTTCTTAGAAATTCGCAGTATGGCTGACGGTGGACTGGTGTTGCAGCAGTCGTTTATTAACAGGATTCGATCCGGGAATGATTTTCAAACTGCTATGGCCACCAATAAAGATGGTGTTACCGTATCTTCCCGCAGGCCTTCGCCTAAAGAGGCCGATGATCTTGTGTTTGCTTGGGCCGTAGAATCAGGCGTGACCTCCAACTCCGTTATCTTTGCCCGTGAAGGAGCCACAGTAGGTATTGGTACTGGCGAGCAGGATCGAGTGGGCTGTGTAGAGCTGGCCATTTTTAAAGCACATACCAAGTATGCAGATAAACTTGCCTTTACCAGGTATGGGCTCACCTTGTATGAACTGCGGCTTAAAGCCCGTGTGGATGAGGAAGCAGCTGCACTGTTGGCTGGTATTGAAGAAGAAACTCGTAAGGTACATGGTGGATTGGCCGGTTCCGTACTGGTTTCTGATGGATTTTTCCCGTTTCGAGATGGCGTAGATGTGTGTATTGAGCAGGGAGTAACCGCCATTGCTCAGCCTGGCGGTTCTCTGCGTGATTTTGAAGTGATCACTGCGGTAAATGAGGCAGATCCGCAGGTGGCTATGGTCTTTACCGGGCAGCGTTCATTTCGGCATTGAGGTTTCCGCTGCCAATATCTGGAAAGTTGCATGATCGATGGTTTGGTACAATACCCTGGTGTGGGATGTGTTATTGAATTTATGCTGGGCAATGCCCCGCAACTGGCTATAGTGCTGGAAGAGCGCAACGGCCGTCTTCGCCTTTTGCTGCCAAACCGAAGGGAAACAACCCTGCCTGTTGGCCGTATATTGCCATGGCCTGGCCCAGTCCATGACCACATCCCCACCAGAGATGCAGCGCTGGAGCTTCTTGAACAGCATCGTATGGCTCGGGAAGCGTCCGTGTTTGATCCGCATGAGTTGTGGTCCATTGCCCAGGGTGAAGTGGATAAAGCTTTAGCACAGTGGTTTGCCGAACTGGCTATGGACAATCCGGATGTGGACGCTGTAGCTGCCTGCGGGCGTGCCTTGTTGCAGGCTAAGGTGTATTTTAAATTCAATTCTCCCTACTTTGAGGTATATCCTGAATCGGTAGTCATTGCACGCATTGCAGAACAGGAGAAGACCCGTAAGCGTGAGTCTATAGTAAACCGCGGTGGGGAATTTATTCGCCTGCTGTGGGAACGGTATCAAAAAAAATCCCCGGCAATGGAGGCAGTTTGTGCCGCCGCTGCAGTTCTGGAAGATGCTGTGCGGGACAGGTTGAAGCGAATTATTCTTGACCGTATTGCTGACCCAGATAAGCAGGAGGATGAAGTACTTTGGCGTATGTTGGTAAAGGGAATTCCTGCCGATTCGTTCCTTCCGCTGTATTTGGCAGAAGCCTGGGGCCTTGTGCAGCCACATCATAATTTCTGGCTGGATCGTGCCGGATACGCACACGGGGATAGCTGGAGTGCGGCTTTTCGTACGGAAACAGACGCACTGCTGCAGCAGATTTGCAGTATTGAATCAGCACCAACGGATGAGGCTCTGCCCCTTATAAGTATTGATGCACCAACCACACGGGATGTGGACGATGCTTTTTATATTGTATCTAGGCCTGAAGGCGGTTGGAAGCTTACCCTCGCGCTTGCCTGTCCAGCTGGATGGTGGCCCTTTGGCAGTCCGTTGGACCGGGCTGTTTTTCGCCGGGCAACAAGCATTTATCTGCCGGAAGGTATTCATCATATGCTCCCGGAATGCCTGGGCACGGAGGGATACAGTTTGCTAGCGGGTACAACACGTCCTGCTATGCTTGTGCGGTGTGTTGTTGAAGCTGATGGTAGTGTGACGGCTTGTGAGCCTAGCCTGGGCAGTGTCCGTTTGGCAGCCAACCTGTGTTATTCTGATTGTGAGGCTGCGTTGGGGGGACAGCAAACGCTAGCTTCCCCGTACCTGGAGCAATTGCAACAGGCATTAAGGCTGGCTCGAGTGCATCAGGCACGACGTATCCGGCAGGGTGCTGTAATTATTGAGAGGCCGGATCAGGTTATTCGTTTGGAAGGTCAGGGAGAAGCTGTGCGTGTTGTGCTGGAAGAAAATCCGCCCGTACCCTGTGCTCATTTGCTGGTTTCAGAGTTGATGGTTCTGATCAATGCGCAGTTGCCACGCTGGGCCGGAGAGCGTGGGGTTACTTTGCTGTATCGCACACAGGATGTAAATGTTCCTAAAGAATTTGCAGGCATCTGGAAAACCCCTCTTGAAATTGCTCAGGTTGTACGGGCCTTGGCCCCGGCAATTCTGGAGACAACAGCCAGGCCCCATGTTGGGCTTGGTGAGACAGTATATGCCCCATGTACGTCCCCGCTGAGGCGTTACCCGGATATGCTTAATGAAGCACAGATTTTACATTATCTAAGCACAGGCGTGCCACGTTGGAATAAGGCAGAGCTGGATGGACTGCTGCCTTTGCTAAATGCCCGGCTGGACGCAGCAGGGCAGGTACAGCGCTCCCGGCTGCGTTATTGGAAACTGCTCTACTTTCGGCAGCAAGGTGATAAAGTATGGTGGCCCGCAGTTATTACAGATGAAAACGAGGCTTTTGTTACTGTTAATCTCCCCAGGGAACAGCTTATTGTCCGGGCAAAACGCTCTTTATTTGGCGACCGCCATCACCCTGGACAGGAGTTGAAAATCCGACTGGGTAAAGTACATCCGTTACAGAACGATTTTCATCTTCTTGAGGCAAAAGAAGTATAGGGAGATAGCCATGAGCGTACTATGGATAATCATAACCTATGTTATTGGTTCTGTTCCCTTTGGACTTTTGATCAGCCGTACGTTTTGCGGTATTGACCCAAGGACAGCCGGTAGTGGTAATGTGGGGTCCACCAATGTTGCCCGTTTATGCGGGGTTAAATGGGGCGTGCTTACCTTGGTGTGTGATGTGCTTAAAGGCACATTGCCTGTGCTGGTGGCTATACAGCTTACTGACAGTGTTTTTTTCTATACATTAACGGCGTTGGCTGCTGTTTTAGGGCATTTGTTCTCATGTTTTTTAGCGTTTAAAGGGGGAAAGGCCGTGGCCACGGCTATTGGTGTGTTTATCCCCTTGGCCTTTTGGCAACTGTTTATGGCCAGTATCCTGTGTGTGTTGCTTATTTGGCGTTCGGGTTTTGTTTCTGTGGGGTCACTTGCTTTGGTCAGTGCATTGCCTGTGCTGTTGCTTGTAAGCGGCAAATGGAACCTGGTGCCGTTGTCCTTTATTATTATGGCTCTGGTGTGCTGGAGCCATCGCGAAAATATCAAACGCCTGGCTAAAGGTGAAGAAAAAACCTGGATTAAATCTAAAGTCTAATGATAATATCCTCATCTTTGGAGAAAGAGTATGACATTAGGTATTGGCATTGTCGGCCTGCCCAATGTGGGCAAATCCACATTGTTTAATGCCTTGACCAAGGCTCAAAATGCTCAGGCAGCCAATTATCCCTTTTGTACTATTGAGCCCAATAAGGCCACGGTACCTGTTCCGGATGAACGGATCACGCGTCTGGCAGATCTAGTACACCCGAAAAAAACCGTCCAGGCAACTGTGGACTTTATTGATATTGCCGGCCTGGTTCGCGGGGCTAGCCATGGGGAAGGCCTTGGTAACCAGTTTTTGGGCAATATTCGGGAGTGTTCGGCTATCCTGGAAGTGGTTCGCTGTTTTGATAATGACGATATTACCCATATAGATGGATCTGTTGACCCGTTGCGGGATGTGGAAACCATTGAGACAGAGCTGCTGTTGGCTGACATAGAAAGTGCTACCAAGCGGTTTGAACGTCTTCGAAAAATGAGCAAAGGGGATAAAAGCGCCAAAGCCGTTGTGGATGAAATGGAACGGCTGCTCAATCACCTTAATTCCGGAAAATCTGCAGCTACCTTTGATGCTAAGGGTATTGTGCCTTTTCAGAGTACCTTGCACGAGCTGGGTTTACTCACGGCCAAACCGCGTATCTATTGCGCCAATGTAGGTGAAGACGCTCTACCAGATGGCAATGCCTACGCTAACCGGCTTCGGGTTTTTGCGACGCAGCGAGGTAGCGAATGTATGACAATTTGTGCCCGTATAGAGGAAGAATTACAAACTTTACCGGAGACAGAACAGCAAGAAATGCTTGCTGCCTACGGTATTAGTGAAAGCGGTCTGGAGCGCGTGATCCGCCTTGGATACAGGACATTGGGGCTGGTGAGCTATTTTACTGCCGGAGAAAAAGAAGTGAAGGCATGGACCATCCACAATGGTTGGAAAGCCCCCCAGGCAGCTGGTGTGATCCACAGTGATTTTGAGCGTGGATTTATCCGGGCCGAGGTCATCAGTTTTTCAGACTATATGCAATATAAAAGTGAGGCTGCTTGCCGCACTGCCGGTGTTTTACGTACTGAGGGTCGAGACTATATTGTGCAGGATGGAGATGTTATGCATTTCTTGTTTAATGTCTGATGTTGTTGCCGTTCTGTACTATTGATACCCAGCAGCAATATGAGAGCAGGCGTGCGGATATAATCCTGCATCGGATAGCGGGTACCGCGAGCAGGGGTACACTTCATGGCAGGTTACGTTCAACAATGATTGCGGTACTGCATTTGCGGTAGGCTTGTAGCTTACGGAGCTGGGCAAAAGGGTTCCCAGATACTCCTGTGTTGTAAGGTTTGAAGCTGTGGTTATTGTGTTATGGTATGGGAACGGATAGCCGTTGCAGTCAGGCGCTCAATGCGGCGGCTGGTAAGGTGACAGATGGCTACGGCCAGGGCATCACCGGCATCTACAGGCCAGATTGGCTTTACGCCGAGTATCCGCCCGACCATGAATCCAACTTGGGCTTTTTCCGCCTTGCCAATCCCCACAAGCGCTTTTTTGATTGTTGTAGGCTCATAATCCCGTACTGGCAAATTGTGCGCAGTCAGGGCTGCAATAGCAGCACCACGGGCCTGCCCCAGCTTGAGGGCTGTGGCTGCGTTGTGGGCAGTAAATACCTGTTCTACGGCAGCTTCGTCCGGTTTCAGACGACCAATAAGGGTATACAGTTCACGAAAGATATACCCAAGGCGTTCCGCAAACATTCCAGTAAGCGGAGGGCGGATGACATCGCACTCCACCAGATCCAGCACGCCGGAAATTTCGCGCACTACACCCCACCCTGTATTGCGGGACCCTGGGTCAATGCCGATAACGGTGATGGATTCGGGCATAGAAGTTTTTTGGTGCGCATGCCTGGTGGACGTTAGGTCAATCTTCCAGTTGCTCTAGAATGTCATCAGAAATGTCGGCGTCAGAATATACATTCTGAACGTCATCGTTATCTTCCAACAGTTCGATAAAGCGTAGGAGCTTACGTGCAGTTTCCAGATCAAGCTCAACAGTACTCTGCGGCACTTGGTTCAGCCCGGCGGAAAGCATTTCCAACCCTCCCGCTTCAAAAGCATCGCGTACGGTGTTGAAATCTACCATGTTGGTCTGAATTTCCCAGGTATCACCTTCGTCGCGCAGATCATCGGCACCAGCTTCTAGAGCTGCTTCCATAAGCTGGTCTTCAGTGTATTTTTCCCGAGAAAAGGTGATTACACCTCTACGTTCAAATTTCCAGCTAACGCATCCTGTTTCGCCCAATGATCCACCACCGCGGCTCATCAGATGGCGTATTTCGGCAACTGTGCGGTTACGGTTGTCGGTTGCTGTTTCCACAATAACAGCAACGCCACCAGGACCGTATCCTTCATAACTGATTTCGGTAATATCGCCGCCGGCATCTTGGCCTGTGCCTTTTCGAATGGCTGCTTCAATTTTATCCTTGGGGAGGTTGATGGCCTTGGCAGCGGCAATGGCAGCACGCAAGCGTGAATTACCGGCAGGATCGCCGCCATTTTTGGCTGCGATGATGATTTCTTTGGCTGCCTTGGTAAATTCTTTCCCCCGCTTCGCATCCTGACGACCTTTGCGGTGCTGGATGTTGGCCCATTTGCTATGTCCGGACATTGAATCCTCCTCAATGGTTTGTTGCTGTAAAATCTATACCAATAAAAAACGTTTCTTTGCTTTCAGTCCGTGAACTTTGTGGTTTAAATGATGTTACCCGGGCAAACAGTGGCCGCATACTGCGCACAAAAACTTCCATATCCGGCCCCATAAACAATTTGGTAATGAAACTGCCCCCTTGGGTTAGGTAAACCTGAGCTACGTTTAGCGCCTCGCAGCATAGCTCGTATGAACGGGTTTGATCTGTAAGCCGTGATCCTGTGGTTTGCGGAGCCATGTCGCTCATAACAATATGGAAAGGCCCCATGCAGTTCAGTACAGCTTCAAATTTCGGTGAGCGAGCAAAGACATCTTCCTGATAAAAGGATACAATATCCGGAAATACCGTATATGCGGGCTTAATATCGCAGGCAATTACTTTGCCCTGTGGACCCACAAGTTCTGCAGCCCCCAGGGACCAGGATCCGGGGGCTGCACCCAGATCCAGTACCTTCATGCCTTTTTTGAACAAACGAAAACGCCGGTTGATTTCCTTCAGTTTATAGACGGAGCGTGCGGGATAGTTTTCCTGCTTGGCCTTTTGGAAATAATAATCGCGGTATTCTTTCATGGTATCGTGGAGAGTATAGCCTGAAACTAAGCGATTTGCCAGTGTTTATCCAATGTATTTGGCTCATATCTTCACAGTGAGGAAGCAAATAACTTCGTTTGGAAAATAGATACTAAGATAGAGCGTGAGATGGT
>CAYRKU010000035.1:6960-8234 GCA_964425055.1 uncultured Lawsonia sp.
AGATATTCGGTTGTCGGGGTTATTGGTGCATTAAAGCATGTTTACAGGGTCAATATCCAGGCTGATGCGCAGGTAAGGTGGTGCAGCCAGAGGTAGAAGTTTTGTGTACAGGGCACGAATATCCTTCCAGTTTGGAGCTTTTAACAGGCAATGGAAGCGTTTGCGGCCGCGGAGTACGGACAATGGTGCGGGGGCTGGGCCAAGTACAGTAATACCATGCCTGGCACCCTCAGAACGTAACATTGCGCTGATTGTTGCAAGTTTGCCTGGGCCATCAGCCCAGGTTACAGGCCATGAAGCACGTAACAGAGCCAAGTTTATAAAAGGGGGATAGCGGCGATGACGGCGCAACTCAATTTCGTGGGCGTAAAAGCCTTCATAGTCACCTTTTTGGATAAATTTCCAGCAATAATGGTTGATATCGTGCGTTTGGATAAGTACTTGCCCTGGTTTTTCACCCCGGCCGGCCCGACCGGCTGATTGTATCAACAGCTGGAAGGTACGTTCTGCAGCACGATAATCGGGGAGGTTCAGCCCAATGTCAGCATCGGCGATAATGGCCAAGGTCACATTAGGAAAATGATGCCCTTTAGAGAGCATCTGCGTTCCCACAAGTACCTGGGCTTCACCTCGGGCAAAGGTATTTAAAATTTCTTCCATACGCCCAGTGCGGTATGTGCTGTCACGATCTAATCGTAGTACTCTACCGTTTGGAGGCAGTTGAGTGGCAATGTCTTCTTCAATGCGTTCGGTACCCTGACCCAGCGGATAAAAATGTAGCCCTCCACATGCAGGGCATGGGGCAGGGAAGGGCAGGCTGTAGCCGCAATAATGGCACATAAGGCGTTCACTGCCTTTGTGGTAGGTGAGGCTGATATCGCAACTAGGACAGCGGAGTACCTTGCAGCAATGTAGGCAATACATAAATGGCGCGTAGCCGCGGCGATTCAGCAGTACTACTGCTTGCTCGCCCCGGGCTATTGTTTCATGCAGCGCCGCAAGGCTTTCTGGGGCAAGGATACTGGTAGCGGTGGTGGAGGTACATTTCCCCCCTGTAGCACGGTTGGCACGGATATCGATCAATTTAATGGCAGGGAGGGTACCTCCCCCAACACGGTTTGGCAGTGTGGAGAGGGAAATAGTTCCCTGCCGGGCAGCGTAAAAGGTTTTTAGATCCGGTGTGGCCGAGCCAAGCAGGAGTAGACCGTTATTTTGTACAGTGCGAAACCAGGCCAGCTCTTTGCCCTGATAGGGGAGGCCTTGATTTTGTTTGA
>CAYRKU010000035.1:8244-13975 GCA_964425055.1 uncultured Lawsonia sp.
GTTTGAAGGATGTGTCGTGTTCTTCGTCCAAAATAATGGCGCCTAATTGGGGCAGAGGAAGGAACAGAGCTGAACGTGTACCTACAACAATACAGGGCGTGTGCCGTGCTGCTAGTGTACGAAATGTTTTTTCTCTGGTGCTGGGCAACTGATAACCATGATAAAAAAACAGGGGGGCATCGGGCAGTGTCAGCTGTACATCGCGGTGGAGTTTGATGGCTAGGGCGACCTCCGGCGCCAGAAGGAGGATGGACATCCCGCGCTTGAGACAGGCACGGGCCAGTTCCAGATACACTGCTGTTTTGCCGCTGCCAGTAATGCCGAAAAGCAGATGGGAAATGGGCCTTTTTTCATCCAGCTCGCTCAATAGGCTACAGAGGGCTTTGTTTTGAGCAGGGGATAGTGTTTGGGGTGTTTTCGGAGGCGGTAGGAGGGAAGCTTCCTCCTGTAAATTGATTTCAGCGTTTGGGCGCAGGGAAATAAGACCATGCCTGATCAGTGTGTTGAGCGCCCCGGCTGTTTCTGAACCCAGGCGTTGTAACACTGCACGCCGGGAAATGGTCCCCTCCTGCAGGAGTAAGTCTAGTAACCGGATTTGTCGTGTGGCTGTTGGCCGTACAGGCCAGGGTTGGTCACAATGTAATTCACAAAATTCGGTGGATGCGGCGTCTTCATGAGGGGAGAGCAGTTCGGCCTTGCCTTTCAACCAGGCCAGCCCAAGGGAGTGCAGTTTGTCCAGAGAAAGTTTGGTGAGAGACGGCAGCTGGTATATATTCACTTCGGAGGTATCAAAGCAGCGTATGTACATGCGGGTTAGCCGTAGACCAGATGGAAAAACAGCAGCGAAAATTTTCCCCTGCATCACAGCCTGGCGTAGGCTTAACTGGTGGACCATTTCCAGATATTCTGGTGGTAAAAGCGGTTCACGCTCCAATGGCCAGAGCATGGGCCGTGGGGTAACACCACTTGGCAATGGGGGGCCTTCTGTGGCCAGAATAACACCAGCCCGTAGTTTGCCTTTACCTAGAGGCACTCCTACCCTTAAGCCAGTAGGCCAGGCAAAATCGGCAAGCCATTCCGGCACAGAATAGGTAAGTGAGGCAAACGGAGGGCTTAGCAGAGCAACAGTACATAACCTGTCGGCAGTGCCTGATTCAAAACATGTCATCAGTGCAGCATGGCAAGCAGACGGGTGCGCAGTTCTTCACAAAGATTGGCATCCTGCAGGCCAAGGTAAATGTTGGCAGCGAGGTAATCTACCCACTCTCCAGCATCAAAGCGTGTACCGCGCATGGTTACGGCCAGCATCCCGCGTTTTTCAGCCAGTGCTGCAAGCGCATCTGTAAGCTGTATTTCACCATTGTGGCTTGGTGATACTTGTTCCAGATAGGTGAAAATATCCGGTGTAAGCACATAGCGGCCCACAATGGCCAGGCGCGAGTTTACGCTACCCACATCTGGTTTTTCGATCATATCCGATACAGAGTATACACCGGGGGAAATTTCATTACCGGTAACAATACCGTAACGGTTTACCTTGTCGGCCGGTACTTCCATTACGCCGATAACTGGCATGTTTTGCTCCGATGCCATGCGTACAAGTTGCTCCAGGCCTGCATCTTTGCCGAGGATGAAATCGTCCCCTACCATAACGGCAAAGGACTCTGTTTTGATGATTTCCTTAGCGCAAAGTACTGCATGGCCTAGGCCAAGCTGCTTTTTCTGGCGTACGGAAATGATGTTGACCAATTCTGCCACGTGACGGATAGCGTTGAGCATTTCTTGTTTTCCGGAATGCTCAAGAAAACTTTCAAGCTGAAGATTATAATCAAAATGGTCTTCTATTACGCTTTTATCGCGGTTAGTGATAAAAACCACATCTTCTACTCCAGCACGGATAGCTTCCTCCACAACATATTGGACAACTGGTTTGTTGTATACCGGGAGCATCTCCTTAGGGATGTTTTTGCTTGCTGGCAGGGAGCGCGTTCCCCAACCAGCTACGGGGATAACTACTTTACGGATATTCATATGCTCCTCTCGGAGTGTTTGGGTTGCTCAATTGAGCTCTTTGGCCACAAGACTTGTTAGTTGTCTAGCGTATTCCCGCACTTTGCCTTCATCTTCACCTTCAACCATAACACGGCAGAGAGGTTCGGTGCCGGAATAGCGCAGCAGTACGCGGCCGCGGCCGGAGAGTTCCTGCTCAATCCTGGCGATAGCTTCAGTAATAGCCGGACATTCCTCAATGGGTGGTTTGTGTTCCACCTGTACATTTTTCAGTACTTGCGGATAGAGAATCAGCTGTCCGGCCAGCTCTGAAAGTGGCTTACCCTGCAGACGCATGATGCGCAAGATTTGTAGCGCGGCAAGTAGACCATCACCTGTTGTACTGTATTCGCGGAAAATTAAATGCCCGGATTGCTCACCTCCAAGCATGGCGCCGCTTTCGCGCATGGCGGCTACCACGTTGCGGTCACCCACACCGGTACGAATGAGTTTGCCATCACGCTCTTGCATGAATACTTCAAGTGCCATATTGCTCATGACAGTGGCGACAAGGATATTTCCTGGGAGTTTACCCCGCTGCATCAAATCCTGTGCACACAGCGCCATGATCTGATCGCCATCAAGAACCTGCCCTCGCTCGTCCACAACAATAAGCCTGTCTGCATCACCATCAAGAGCAAGTCCAATATCAGCCCGTGTTTCACGTACTTTGGCTGCAACCGTTTCTGGATAGAGCGAACCACAGCGGTAATTGATATTCAGGCCGTTGGGTTCTGTACCTATTTTAATGACTTCGGCCCCCAGTTCTTCAAGTGCCAGTGGCGCGACTTTATAGTTTGCACCATTGGCGCAGTCAATGACTACGCGCAAGCCCTGTAGAGAAAGTTGGGTGGGAAAGGTATTCTTGAGGTAGACAATATATCGACCAGGGGCGTCGTTTATTTTATAAGCCCGACCGGTTTGGGCACGTTCAGGATAATTCCATTCATGATTTGGGTCTAAAACCATATCCGTCATTCGATCTTCAGCTGCGTCGGGAATTTTAAACCCTTCAGCAGCGAAAAATTTGATGCCATTATCACTGAAAGGGTTGTGTGATGCGGAAATAACCACCCCAAGGTCAGCGCGCATGTTGGTGGTAAGGAATGAAATAGCCGGTGTGGGCAATGGACCTACAAGAAGCACATCCATGCCTGCAGCAAGCAGGCCTGCAGTCAGTGCATTTTCAAATACATAGCCGGAAAGGCGTGTATCCTTGCCAATAACCACACGGCTACGTCGTGTCTTGCTGCGGTAGCAGGTGCCGGCTGCAAGACCAAGCCGTAAAGCTATATCGGCAGTCATGGGGTATACGTTTACCCTACCCCGCAGGCCATCTGTACCAAAAAGGCGTGCGCTCATAGAATTACGCTCCCTATATCAGAGTAGGATTAATCTTCATGTGTTTCTTTTCTAGAATGGCGGCTGAGAGTGACAGTGTCAGGGACAATGCGTATAAGCCTGCCACCTTGAGGTGTTGAAACCTGTAAAGTTATATTTATCGGTGATCCATTCTGGGGGACAGATACATCAGATGGCAAGGTTACCTGGAACTGTGCCAAGTAACTACTGTCTCGTGCGAGGGAATGTGGGATGGATACAGTGAGTGCGCAGTTCCCCGGTTGCACAGAGATGGCCTCGTCTTCAGTCACAATATCGCGTTGGAGTGTTACTGTCCTGCGACGGACATCAAGAGTACGCTGTATTTTAACAACCTGAGGGATAATTTCTACGCCGGAATGTGCCGCGAGGGGTATTTCTTCGGTAATTTCCTTGTTTTCACCCAAAAGGTCTGCCGGGATTTCAGCCTGGATATCTTTAATAGATTCTATGGCAGAAGCTGGTCCACGTACTTTAACTGTGGGGGGATCAATGCTGAGATCGGTTATGCGTAAAGATGGAGTAACTGGGGCATGCCGTAAATGCACGGATACGGGTACAGTAATTTCCTTGATTTGCTCTACATGCAAAATCATGCGCGAGGGGATGGTTTCGAGTACTTCAAAGGCTCGGGAGGGCATATTGCCCCAGGCGAAGGGGATGATGTTGTCCCCTGGGGTAACGTTGGAAAGATCTACGATGTAGTAAGGAATTTCCCGCAATCCTATGCGCAAAAGTTCAATAGGGCCACGTATGCGTAAGCTTATACGGTTTAATTGGCCACTGGTAATAGCTAGGTTTGGGGGTAACCCCCGGTAATCGAGGCGCACTTCAACAATACGTTCAACCTGATCTTTGGCGTTTAGCATATACCATAGGCCTGAGGCTAGGAGAAAAGCCGCGAGGAGGTATTTCCATTGGATACTTTTGAGATCATTTTTTTACGACATCGTTTAAAATCTCTCTAAGTTGATTGGCATTTTTGGTGATGGTGAGACGTCCCTCAGAGGCGATGCTTATTTCACCTCGTTCTTCAGATACAACCAATACTCGCGCATCACTTACTTCAGAGGCACCAAGGGCAGCGCGGTGTCGTGTGCCAAAATTTTGTCTGCCTACCTGGGCTAAGGGCAGAATACAGCCAGCAGCTGCGATACGGCCTTTTCGGATAATCACAGCACCGTCATGCAGAGCTGTATTGGGGAAGAAGATAGTCAGGAGCAACTCGCGGGAAACGCGGGCGTCCAGTACAACACCGCCCTTCATAAGGTCGCCAAGGGCAACACTACCTTCAATTACAATGAGAGCGCCAATACGACGCTTTGAAAAATATTGAGCTACCCAAACCAGATCTTCCACCATACCGGCAGACATGATTCGTTTTTTCCACCATATGTAATGCGTGCCAACCGAGGCGAGTGCCTGGCGCATATCATCATGAAACAGAACTACAAGTACAAGAAAGATAGAGCCGAATAGGTTTTCCAGCAGCCATGTCAACGAATTGAGCCATAAATATTTTGATACGGTGTATATGGCGATAAGAATAACCAACCCGGTAAGCGCGGCAACGGCACGCGTGCCTCGAATCAGGATGAGTATGCGGTATAACAGCAGCGTGACCAGAGCTACATCCAGTATATCTCGCCAATAGGAAGCAAGAAAATTCATCACTGGTGTTGCTCCATCAAAAAAAATTTTTATGCCCCTTTAACAGAAGGCAGTATGGGGTGTTATGGCCTGCACTAGGCGAAGTGCTTTGGCGCATCCCGCGACATCGTGTACACGATGCCAGGCAACACCTCGTGCAGCCAGCAAAGCTACAGCCAGACGGGTTGGCTCATCCCTATCCATTACATTTTTTAGCTCAAGGATATCTTTGAACATGGATTTGCGCGATAAGCCTATATATATCGGTCTACCTAAAGAAGCAAATCGTTCGATACCCTGCAATAGTGCCTCTGTTTGCGCCTGATTTTTGCCAAATCCAATGCCGGGATCAAGGACGATATGTTCTTCGGGCAGTCCTGCTTTGGTTAGCCAGGTAAGACGGTTTTCAAAAAAAGCCAATACATCTTCCACAACATCTGTATATTGCTGGGGTATTCTTTTGCCCTGCAAGGGGCCCTGGCTGTGCATCAGCACATATCCTGGCTGATATTCAGTCAATACTTCCAACATGGCCGGATCCATAGAGCAGGCTGATACATCATTGATGACATCCGCGCCAGCCAGCAGTGCTGCGCGGGCTGTTTCCGCTTTAAAGGTATCAACGGAAAGAAGAGCAGCAGGTTGGGCAGCG
>CAYRKU010000036.1:0-6106 GCA_964425055.1 uncultured Lawsonia sp.
CATACAGGCCGGGTACAAAACCAACAGTCTGTTCTCCACTGAATCACACTCCACAGGCTGAAACTACATACCCCGCCGCCGTGTTACCTGGTAGCATAGGGCAGCGGGATCGGCAAGAAATTCCCGCTAAAATGTCTTTCTCTTCCCAGATAGAGGTTTTACGGTGCTGTAAATAATAAATCTGGTGGCTGGATTCGTTTCAGCCGCATTTCAAGATCCTGGCAGGCAGCGGATAACTGGATCGGGTCGGAAAGATCATTGGTAACATGGTAGGCATCTCCACAGACCATGGCCACTGAACTAAATGGCCATGGCAGCTGAAAACAATCCCAACTGTTGAACAGTTTACGACGATCCATGAACAGCCGAATGGGAACAATGGGCGCGGTACTTTTCCAGGCAAGAAACAGTGCACCTTCCTTGGCTTTATGCCTAGGGCCGCGAGGGCCGTCTACAGTTATACAACTGCAAAGGCCTTCCCGCCGCATACGCCGGGCAGCCATAAGTAAAGCCTTCATACCGCCCCGTGTGCTGGAACCCCGGGCTGTTTCCAATCCCATGCGTTCCAAAACTCCGGCCAACAGTTCACCGTCTTCACTTTGGCTGACCACAGCAATGATCCTGAGCTGTCGTTTAAGATAAATCAGAGGAAACAGTTCATCATGCCACAGACAAAGGACCACAGGAAAACCCTGATTGGTTGTACTTTCAATGGCTGCACGGTTGATTTCAGTATATCGGAGAGTGCCGCACCAGAGGCGATACAATGCGTATACAACTGCTGATGCCAGGCGTATGCAAAAAAATCTGACCTTGCCCGAACTGCCCATGCCGACTAATCCCGTTAAGAGTTAGTGTCATTGTCCTTCTGAAACTGGCGGTTGTACAATCCGGTGTACAGCCTGCACCGCCCAAGCAGTTCTTCGTGCCGTCCTATATCAACAATATGGCCATGTTGCATAACCACAATACGATCAGCACCAAGAATGGTGGAGAGACGGTGGGCGATGATCAGGCTGGTACGATCGCGTGTGAGGTTATCCAAAGCCTGTTGCACCATGTGCTCAGATTCCGAATCCAGTGCACTGGTGGCTTCATCCAAAATAAGCAAAGGAGCATTTTTAAGCAGAGCTCGGGCGATGGTGATACGTTGCTTCTGACCGCCGGAAAGCGTAACCCCACGTTCTCCAATACGCGTTTCGTAGCCCCCCGGGAGATCAGTAATAAATTCGTCAGCACAGGCTGCACAGGCTGCTGTACGGATACTTTCGATATTTTGCCGAATTTCTTCGGGTTGGCCGTAGGTGATATTGTCACGCAGGCTCATATCAAACAGAAAAGTATCCTGGGAAACTACAGCCATGGAACGACGCAAAGAACTGAGCGTATACTCAGCCAAAGGCCTTCCATTAAGGGTGATACTGCCACTGTCCGGATCATAGAAACGGGGAATAAGGTTGACAAGTGTGGTTTTCCCCGCACCGGAAGGCCCAACTAACGCTATCTTTTCTCCAGCCCGAATGGTCAGGTTTATGTCATCCAAAGCCGGGCAGTTATCTTTTCTGTAATGGAAGGTAACACCTGAAAAGCGCAATTCACGGAAAGGCTCGTTGAATTCTGTTGCCCCGCCATCTTCCATCCTGAGCCGGGCATCATCAAGAATTGCAAAAACCCGTTCAGCCCCCGCAAGGGCATTCTGTACGTTCATGTTTGCCCCATTGAGCGATTTGACAGGGTCATACAACATAACCAACGCTGCCATGAAGGAAAAAAATGTTCCAGGAGTCATACTCCCCTGGATGACTTCACGGCCACCAACCCAGATAACCAGCCCAATACCTATGGCTCCGATCAGTTCCATGACAGGAGAAGAAAGTTCAGAAATACAGGATTGTTTGAAGGTAAGGCTGATTACCCGGGCATTTTCCGCGTCAAAGCGGGCAATTTCCTCCTTTTCAGTGGCAAAGGCCTTGATAACCCGGATGCCACTGAGCAATTCCTGTAACATTCTGGAAATAGAGGCCATTACTTCAGCATTTTTACTGCCGTATTTTCGGAGAGAATGGCTAAACAGGATAAAAGGATATCCGGCCAGGGGCAGGACGCACAGAGCCCAGCAGGCAAGTTCGAAATTTTGTTGAAAAACGACAAAAAGCAGACTGCCCATGGTCAATATCTGACGTAAAATCTGAACAAATGCGGGGAGGCTTTGCCGAATCATGCCAACATCATTCAAAATTCTGGACATGAGCACGCCAACCTGAGATGCCTCGTAAAAATTGAGTGGGAGTGTGATAATTTTATGAAAAAGTTCCTGCCGGAGCGTTTCGAGCACTCGCAGTGCGCTGTAATTCATACACCAGTTCTGGAAATAACGGCAGCATCCCTTCAGTATCGTCAATCCGATAAAGGCCAGCGGAATATAGAAGAGTGCATCCTGATCCTTATGGATAAAAATATCGTCCAGTGCCGGTTTAATCAACCATGCTGTCCCGGCAGTGGTGGCAGATACAATACCTGATGAAATCAATGCCGCAACCATGGTCCATTTGTAGGGCAGAAAATAACGCAGCATACGCAGCGCCAGCTTGGCTTCATATCTGCTTTTAGCGGGTTTTCCGTTTATTTTGGGAATGCGATCTTGTGTTTTCGGCATGGTTATTCCTTGACGAAAGATCAAGCTGCTTTCATTATTCCCGGGTTCCAGAAAAAATCAATGTGTTCAAGGTGCCTGATAAAACGGATTTATGCCACAACAAACAGTACGAATCAATAAAGCCCTGGCCGATGCCGGTGTGTGCTCACGCCGTAAGGCGGATGAACTTATTGCCGCAGGAGTGATCACGGTTAATGGAGAGCGCGTGGTTTCACCCGGGCTGCAGATCAGTCCTGGCATTGATACAGTTGCGGTTAACGGCAGGCAGTTGCAACAGAAGCCTCTTGCACACTGTTACCTCATACTGTACAAACCGGCACGTGTACTTTCTACTGCCAGCGATCCGAAAGAAAGGACAACCGTATTGGATTTTGTTCCCCCGCAGTGGCGTGGCCGCAGGCTATACCCGGTAGGACGTTTGGATTTTTTCTCAGAAGGATTAATTCTGCTTACTGACGATGGGGCATTGACCAACTGCATCATTCACCCAAGGCATCATATCCCGCGCCGGTATCGTGTTCTTGTGCGGGAAAATGTTACAGAACAGATGCTTATTGCTATGCGTACCGGAATGACCCTGGCTGAGGGGGAAAAGCTTGCTCCTGTCAATGTTCATATACTGCCGGGCAATAGGCATGACCTTTCCGGGCAGAGAGGTCGAGGGCAAGTTGGAATATTGCTTGAGCTGACGTTGCATGAGGGGCGCAACCGTCAAATTCGGCGTATGTGCCGTGACCTTGGGTTGACAATACTTCGCTTGATTCGCGTGGGCCTTGGCCCCATTCAAACTGGTTCCATGCGACCGGGTGAAATCCGCGCATTGACACGGGCGGAAATAACTGCTTTACGCAACGCCACCGGAGTCACTGGTCGGTACCGCACTGCCTGTAGTATGCCCTGAGGCGCTGGTTGCTTTTCAGGATTGTTTGGAGTACCGCTAACCGCGTGCAATATTTGCTCAAGGGAATCTGTATATGCGTAATCCTGTTCCGCGTGTTGCCGCAATCCATGATTTATCCGGTTTTGGCCGTGCATCACTGACTGTGGCCATCCCCATTCTTTCAAGCATGGGTATTCAGGTATGCCCATTGCCTACAGCTGTTCTTTCCACTCACACTGTGGAATATACCGATTATGCGCTTGTGGATATGACTGAACAGATGGGAGGAATTTTAGATCACTGGGAGCGGTTAGGACTGACTTTTGATGGTATTTATTCTGGTTTTATGGCTTCTCCAGCACAGATGGAGTCTGTAAATCGCTGCATCAAAACCTGCCGTGCCCCAAATGGTATTGTTGTAGTGGATCCTGTATTGGGCGATAATGGCGTTCTGGATCCGACCATGACGCCGGAAATGGTAAAAAAAATGCGCTGGCTTATTGGCAGCGCGGATGTTATTACACCAAATTTTACAGAAGTTACTCTACTGCTCGGTGAAGCATATCGTCCTGTAGTGGATGTCTGTACGATACAGCGCTGGTTGCGCCGGTTAACTGAAGCCGGCCCGTCAGTGGTGGCGGCTACAAGTGTCCCCTTGGTGGAAGAGGGGAAGCAGCACCACAGCGAAAATTATGTAGTTGTGGCTTACGAGCGGAGAGATGATCGTTTCTGGAAAATTGAATGTTCACATATTCCGGCGCACTATCCGGGCACGGGTGATACCTTTGCCAGTGTGCTTACGGGGGGGCTGATCCTTGGTGACACGCTTTCACTGGCTTTGGACAGGGCGGTACAGTTTGTCACGCTGGGCATCCGGGCAACCTTTGGCCAAGGCCTACCCACGCGTGAAGGTATTCTCCTGGAGCGTATCCTCAATACGTTAAGTGTTCCCGTTACTGTCTGTCGGTGCAATATTATGCCGGACAGCACGCCATAGCTGACTCCCCGCGACAATCGTAAATTTTCTGAGAACGACGCGTGAAAACATGTTCCCCTTTTAAAAATGTTTCTTTGAACCAACGGCAGGACGTTTCTCAACTGCCTATTGGTGTTTTTGATTCCGGTGTGGGAGGATTAACCGTACTGCGGGCTATGCTGCGGCATATGCCGGAAGAGGAGTATCTGTATCTGGGAGATACTGCGCGCCTGCCCTATGGTTCAAAAAGCCATGCAACCATTGTACGGTACAGTCTGCAAACAGCAACATATCTTGTAGAACAGGGTATCAAGCTACTGGTTATTGCCTGCAATACTGCAACTGCTGCAGCGCTACCCGTATTGCGTAAAACCTGGCCCCATATCCCGATTATCGGCGTGGTTGAACCCGGAGCCCAGGCAGCCTGCCAGGCATCAGCGTCCGGGCATATTGCTGTTATTGCCACACGATCCACCATTGATGGTGGGGCATACCAACGTGCCATTCTGCGCCATTGGCCTGAAGCTTCCGTCAGCAGCCTTTCCTGCCCGTTATTTGTCCCTCTTGCGGAGGAAGGATGGTTCAATGGCCCCATTGTGGAAAGTATTGCCTCATATTATCTGTCACCCTTATTTGCAGGAAAGGAGGCACCAGATTGTCTTGTACTTGGCTGTACGCATTATCCTCTGTTGGCTCACGCCATTCGGGCTGTGATCGGGCCAAAACCGGTTATGGTTGATTCTGCCGCCACTACAGCCGAAGCAGTTCGGGCATGCCTGCAGGCACATCACCTGACCCAGAAGCATCCTCGGAATGGTACGGGGAATATCCGCTTTTTCACTACGGATGATTCGGGCAGTTTTGCCCGTACTGGCAGCATGTTCCTTGGGATGCCTGTTCTGGAAAAAGATGTCTGCCGCGTTGATCTGTAAACAGTGTAAACAGAACTAGTTAACTATAAGGATATCAATATGGCATACGCTCCAATTCCCATGGTTCCCGGTCCGGTTTCACTCCACCCCAATGTTATCACTGCTCTGGCACAGGATTATGGCTCTGGTGATATTGAAGCTGACTTCATGAACTTGTATGACACCACCAGCCGCAATATTTCAAAACTGATGGGCACAAAAAATGATGTTGTGCTGATGACGGGTGAGGGTATGCTGGCGCTGTGGGGAGCATTGAAAAGCTGCCTCAGGCCCGGAGATGCAGTAGTCAGTGTGGGTACCGGCATGTTTGGAGATGGTATCGGTACAATGGCTGAAAGCTTTGGCTGCCGCGTGGAAAAGGTTTCTTTCCCATACAATACCACCATTGATGATCTTTCCCGAGTGGAAGAAGCCATTCGCAGGGTAAAGCCGGTAATGATCACTGCAGTTCATTGTGAAACTCCCTCAGGCACGTTGAATCCATTAGCAGATCTTGGCCGGCTTAAGAAGGATATGGGTGTTCCACTGTTGTATATGGACTGCGTGGCCAGCCTTGGCGGAGTACCCGTGGAGGCGGATGCCTGGCATGTGGATCTTGCCCTTGGCGGATCTCAAAAATGTCTGTCCTGCCCGCCAAGTATGAGTATGGTTGGTGTGAGCGA
>CAYRKU010000036.1:6116-7284 GCA_964425055.1 uncultured Lawsonia sp.
GTGAGCGATGCCGCGTGGGAGCGGATGAAAGAGGTAAACTATCAGGGATATGATGCCATCCTTCCCTTCCGAACTGTACGGGAGGATGGGATATGCCCGTATACGCCTTCGTGGCACGGTATCGCTGCGCTTCATGCCGGGGTACAGGCAATATTTCAAGAAGGGCTGACGCATGTTTTTATGCGCCATGAAGCAGCTGCCACGCAATGCCGCGCCGGCCTAGCTGAGTTGGGCATTTCACTTTGGCCTGTATCGGAAGCTGTCAATGCACCCATGGTTACTGCAGCAATGATTCCTTCCGGCTATACTTGGCAGCAATGGAAAGCCGCACTTCGGCGGCATGGCCTTATCTGCGCGGGCAGTTTTGGCCCTATGGATGGCAAAGTTTTCCGGATCGGACATATGGGAACACAGGCTCAGCCGTATCTTGTGGAACAGACCCTTGACGCTGTAGCTGCTGTTCTTGCCGCTGATCAAGCATGATCGTATTGCCTCTTTAAACGCTCCAAGCAGGTATGGGGAGCAATTCTATCCTGCCATTGCGAGAATACCATATGTAATATGCCTCAGGCTGCCAGCACGCCCCAAACTTTCGGATTCCCGCCCTTACAACCGTTGTTGTTTTGGGAAACGGGCATCCTTTTTTTCGCGTGCGGCATCCTGGGGGTTTGTTTTCCCTTACCCGCACTTGTCCTGGCCGGATTGATCTGCCTGGTTGATGGCAGAATCCGCAAACCCGCCGGGCTGCTTTTTGTTGTTTGCTGTACCGGTGCCGGTATTTTGCATGGACAGGCTACAATCCCCACACCGCAACCGGATCCTCCGGCATGGCTTATACAAACTCTGGCCAACCCTAAAAAAAGAACTGTGCGCGTAAGCGGCATGGTGGTCAGCATCAAGGGGCTTCCAGACCACAGGCTACGCATCGTGCTCGAAAATGTCCGTCCCGATCCATCTGTCATAAATTCCTCTGCCCACGCTGTAGCGAATTCGGCTGAACAAACTCCGCCTCTTCCCGGAATGCTGGTCTGGACATGGGAACAACCTGTCTCCCGTCCGTTACCGGGTCAACGAATAACGGCTACATTGGCAATTCGGCCTGTCCGCAGTTTCCATAATGGAGAATCCGAAAACAGCGAAACCTACTGGCGCAGGCAGGGTATATTTT
>CAYRKU010000036.1:7294-13056 GCA_964425055.1 uncultured Lawsonia sp.
TTCCAATCCTGGAGTCTGGGCAATCGTCCCCAGGCTTCTATTACGGGAAAGCCAACATTCAGTGCAGCACTGCGGGACAAGCTTCGGCGGCATGTGATTGCAGCCGTGAGCCCTTCAAAGTTTCCTGCGGCAGAAATAGACGTGGCATCACGTGAAAATTACCCTCGAGGATGGGCTGTTATTCCGGCACTGCTTTTTGGGGATCGTTTTTATCTCCTTACACCGGATATTGATCGCATCAACGCTGCCGGGCTTGGACACAGCCTGGCACTGTCTGGCCAACATTTGGCGGTGGTTGGGCTGATTGCGTTACTGTTTGTGGCTGCCATCAAATATGTTCGGCCATGCGTGTTCCTGCTTATCCCATCCTATGCACTGGCAGGCCTGTTCACACTACCACCTGCTGTGCTGTATCTTTGGCTTGGCAACGCGCCGCCTTCTCTCATTCGTGCTGTTCTGGTTTTATGTATATGGTGTGTCTTCCGTTGCCTGCCTTCCTGCGTTTCAAAACGTTTTTCCCAGAAAAGTTTCCAGCCTGCTTTCCCAGACGTGTTGCTATGTGCTTTTTTATGTATGCTGGTGGCGGATCCCAAGACACTGTATGATGTAGGAGTACAGCTTTCTTTTTCCGCTGTAGTGGGTATTGGGCTGTACTTATCACTGATGACGCATGTCTGGCCAACTCATTTCCTGCCAACCACATCGCTTTCCCCTGACCGAATTACACTTTTTCGCCGAACGACTCATGCTGCGCTACGCATTTTGGGGCTTACTCTGGGATGTTCTATAGCTGCACAGATTGCTACCTTGCCGCTTGTATTGGACATTTTCGGTCGGACAACACTGTGGTTTCCGCTCAATCTTCTCTGGCTGCCCATTCTTGGTTTTTTTGTTTTGCCGATTTCTTTTTGTGGGCTGATTGCCTTAAGCATCGGTATCCTCGATCCCGGCACATTTTTGCTACATCTAGCGGTCATTCCCTGCGACTTGCTGCTGGACGGACTTCTCTGGCTGCAAAATTCTGCCGGGCTTGATTCCCTTTGGCTGCCGCGTCCCCATTGGACTGTTTTTCCCGGTTTTGCCGCCATAAGTGTTGCCTTAGCCCTTTTGCCTGGACGGCGTTGTTTCCCTGCTGCAGGGAAACGGTTACTTGGTGCCGGATGTCTTCTGCTGCTGGTTGGGCCAATGTTATATCTGTATGGCCAAAGTGACCGACGGACAACCCTTACGGTTATTGATGTAGGGCAAGCGCAATCTATCTTTTTGGAATGGCCTGGACAGAAAGGACGGGGACGGGCACTTGTGGATGGTGGTGGATTTTTCTCTACCCGTTCTGATAGCGGGCGGGACGTCATCGCACCTTTACTTGCCAGAAATCATCCTTTATCTCTTGATTTCATTGCCTTAAGTCATCCAGATCGAGATCATTTGCGCGGCCTCTTATTTATTGCCAAATATTTTTCATTCAAGGAAATCTATACAGCACCTTTACCTGGTTTTGATACTGCACCCAATATTGTTAATTCTGCAGAAAAAGAGTGGAAAAAACCCCTGTTGGAAGAGCTGCTATCAATTCTTGCACAACGTGGTATTCCCCGGCATACTTCCACTTCTGGAGAGCGCATTGTACTGTCCCCGGACTTGTGGCTGGAAACATTAGCTCCCCCTCCTGGTACAGTCCCTACAAGAAATAACGGGCTTGTTTTGCGGCTGGTACACAAAGGAAGGGGGTTGGCTTTATTACCGGGTGATGCTGAAGCACCATATATTCGCGACTTGTTGCACAGTGGGGTAGATGTTTCCGCTGATGTGCTTGTCCTGCCACATCACGGTTCAAAGGGCAGTTTAGTACCCGCGTTACTAGAGGCTGTTTCGCCACGAGTAGCCCTTGTCAGTACGGGGGCATTCAATGCCTTTAATCATCCAGCAGCTGCTGTCCGGGAGGAACTTGCGGCGCGGGGGATTCCCCTGCATGTTACAGCAGAAGAAGGTAAATTGGTTGTCTGCTGGGATGAACAGGGAATACTGAGAACTTTTCCAGGGGTTGCGGATAGATAGCAGAATATTTTGCTCTGCCGGGTTGTCATATGTTCATAAAACTGACCGCGACACAAAAAATGGGATTTGCAGCCTTGATCATGGCGGGTAGTGTTTTTCTGTCCCGTCTTATGGGGTTAATCCGAGATAAAGTTATCTCCTGGCAATTTGGGGCTGGATCAGAATCCGATATCTATTTTGCGGCGTTTATCGTTCCAGATTTTTTGAATCATCTGCTCGCGGGAGGTTACATTTCCATTACACTGATACCACTCCTATCCAAATGTTTTACAGAAGATACTAAGGATGGTTGGCGATTTTTTTCAGCTGTTTTCTGGTGGGCTTCACTTGGTATGGGTCTGCTTACCTTGATTGCCTGGATTTTTGCTCCGGAGTTAGCAACGTTGGTCGCCCCGGGATTTAGCCCGGATGAAAAGGCCAGATTAAACACATTTTTACGTATTATTTTACCAGCGCAGCTCTTTTTTCTGCCTGGCGCGTGTGTTTCCGCGCTTCTTTATATCCGCAAACAGTTTTTTATCCCGGCATTGACCCCGCTGATATATAACGGCTGCATCCTTGCTGGCGGGCTACTTTTCCCTGGGCAAGGCATGGAAGGCTTCTGTTGGGGTGTGCTGATTGGAGCTGGTTTGGGTGCTTTTGTTTTACCTGTTCTGGCTGCCCGTTCCAGTACGGGTACACCTACAGAACACGCAGGTTTGCTTCTACTTCCTATTCTGGCCCACCCGCTTTTAAAACGTCTGCTATTTTTGGCGCTGCCCCTGATGCTTGGACTTTCCGTAGTGGTCATGGATGAGCAATTTGTGCGTATATTCGGGTCTCTTGCCGGGGAAGGTGCCATAAGCCTGCTCAGTTATGCCCGGCGTATTATGCTTGTTCCTGTGGCAGTAGTAGCTCAGGCAGCCGGGGTGGCTTCCTTTCCCTTTCTTGCGGCATTGGCTGCAAAAGGCGACGATGATGGCTTTAACACTACGCTTGCTTCCGCACTGCGTGGTTGCCTGATGGTGGTTATCCCGCTGATCGCGTATATGATTGTTGTGGCCTGGCCTACGCTCGGATTTATCTTTCAGGGAGGACGGTTTTCTTCAGAACAGGCACTTGCGGCTGCGCCACTCCTGCAACTGTTATTGCTTTCTGTACCGTTTTGGGTTGTCCAACAGATTATTGGCCGCGCCTTTTATGCGCGGCAAAACACGCTCACGCCGGCTGTCGTGGGCACGCTGGTCACCGTAGCCACAATACCAATGTATCCACCGGCAATACACATGTTTGGGGCTGGCGGTGTGGCGCTGCTCTCTACAATTGGCCTGGCTGCCTACACCTTGGCGCTGGGTGTAGCCTGGGCACATAAACACGGTACTGCAGTTTTTGCCGGTACCTATATGCTGTGCCTGAAGCTTGTTGTACTCAGTATACCCGGTACTGTGTTGGCTTTTAGTGCCGTAACAGCACTACCATCGATTTTACCTGATCTGGTCCCTACATTGTACACCTATTTGCCTGAAATACTGCACTATGCAATTATTTTAGCCTGCGCAGCCATTGCTTTTGCTGTACCATATCTGGGTTTCGCCTGGGTGTTCATGCCGGAAGCAATGAACATACACAGAAGGCATTCTTAAGCAGACAAAACACAGTTATTTCGGTGTATAGTCCTGAGACCTTACCAACCCCAGTGGCGTAACTAGCCATCCGGTTATACAGGCATTGGCAGCTCTTTAATTTTGCACTGCATGTGCCTGGAAATGTATGCCCGTAGTTACTGCAGGCAAAGCAACATCATCCAGCCAATCACTGCAGCAATGCCCAGTGGCAGTCATGCTGATCAACACATGTTTCTGGGCCGTACCCTCTCTTCAGCGTATAGAGCCCGTGCTGGAATGCAGCTCTGACGTACAAAAATCAAAACAGCAGGTGGCGCACAAGGACAACTCCGTGACACTTCCCTTCAGATAATAATTATGGCCGAACCTGTATGGGATTGAGGAAAGGATCACCCGTAGTGATGACAATTCGGGTATTGTCTTCAAAGCTTTTTCTGATGGCTTCAAGCCCACGCTGGAATCTGTAAAAACCGGGATCGCGGGAAAACGCCTCGGCAAACACATGTGCAGCCATGGCATCGCCTTCACCCCGAATAATGGAGGCGCGGCGATTGGCTTCTGCCATGATCACAGCCCGCCCCCTGTCTGCATCCGATCGAAGTTTAGTGGATTCTTCCACACCTTCAGAACGGTATTGCTTTGCCTGCCGTTCCCGCTCAGCCCGCATCCGACCAAATATAGCGCGCTGGTTTTCAGCCGGAAGGTCAGTACGCTTGATCCGCACATCCAAAACTTCTATACCATATTCCTTCATAATCTCTGATGTTCGGCTGGTCACATCAGTCATAATACCGCTGCGCTTGCTGGATACCACTTCCGTAAGACTGCGCTGCCCCACCTGGGCCCGCAGCTGCGAGTATACCACGTCATCAAGACGAGCCTGTGCTCCGGGAATGGTACGGACAGTTTTGTAAAATTTCAGCGGATCAACAATGCGCCATCTGGCGTAATTATCAAGCACAATAGTTTTTTTGTCACTGGTCAGCGTTTCCGCCGGCCGGGCCTCATAATCCAATACTCGGGCATTGAAGCGGATAACTTCCTGAATAAATGGTATTTTGAAATGCAAACCCGGCTCAAACACGGTATCCACAGGGTCGCCAAGTTGGATAACTAAAGCACGTTCTGTTTGATGGACAATAAACAGGCTCTGCGTTCCCAGCAGAACGAACACTATAATCAATCCAAAACAAAGGGAAAGAGGTTTCTGCATGATGGTTATTCTCCACTCGGCGCAGTGATAGAGGTATTCTTATCAGCTTGAGGCGGAAGATTTACACCGGGTGCTGCAGATTTCTGCATAAGCGGAAGCAGAGGAAGAATCTGCCCGGCACTCCCCTCCGGCAGCAGTATTTTATCCATACCCGGTTGACTTAATATTTTTTCCATTGTTTCAAAATACATACGCTGTTGTGTTACCTCTTTTGCCTGCTCGTATTCTTTGAGCAAGGCCAGGAAGCGCTGTACCTCTCCTTCAGCGTTGCGAATACGGGTTTCCTTATATGCCTGAGCCTGATTTTCCACTTCGGCAGCCATACCGCGTGCCTTAGGGATCACTTCATTATGGTACGCCTCAGCTTCATTGATAATCCTGCTTTTGTCTTCACGGGCACTGGCCACATCTTTAAACGCATCACTGACTTCCTTGGGAGGGTGCACATCCTGAAGCTGTACAGCTATCACACGGACACCAACTTTATATCGGTCGAGAATTTCCTGAAGCAGGTCGGTTGCTTCAGTCTGAATCTGCAATTTGCCATCAGTGAGTACCGAATCAATAAGACTGTTGCCAATCACTTCGCGCATGGCTGCTTCAGCGGCGTTTTTCACCACATTGGCCTGATTGGCCACGTTGAACAAGTATTCTACAGGATTTTTGATCTGATATTGGACACTGAACTGCACATTGACGATATTTTCATCTCCCGTGAGCATGGACGACTCTTCCGGCATGGCCCGGTTTGCCCCCTGCTGAAAAGTGCGGCCCTGCCCCATAGAACGAAAACCAACTTCCACCCGCTGTACCTGAGTTACCTTTGGCCTGTAGGTGGTTTCAATAGGAAAGGGCAGCGCATAGTGCGGCCCCGCCTCCACCGTACG
>CAYRKU010000036.1:13066-13861 GCA_964425055.1 uncultured Lawsonia sp.
CCGTACGCACATAACGGCCAAAACGAAGCACCACGCCCTGCTCATCCGGTTGGACAATATAAATTCCTGAAAGCAACCAGCCGGCAACAAGGATAATAATTACCCATTTAATTTTACCGCCAAAAGTTCCTTTCAAGTTGGGTAATTTCCCAATCGATTCGGAAAATTTTTTAAAATTGGAGCCGCCTTTCCCTTCCCCCTGCGGAGGCTCTGTACCAGGTTCCCGTTGTTGGCCGCTGGATTCAGCGTTACGGCGTTGATCGCCAAAATGCTGCCCCGGATTTTGTTTTTGCCGCTTTTCCTGAAGCTTATCCCAGTCCCAATTCATGGAAAATCCTTGTGTATGTTAACGGAAAAGGACTTGACAGCGCCAGAGAACTGTCCAGATGAATCATCTGCCTGATCCATATTTTTATAGGCTATGGAGCGCGATCGGTCAAGAATAGCCCCAAGGAGGGGCACGGGGATTACCGGCGGTCCAAACTACAATCGCAGTCGTAAGCGGATTCCCCAGTTTCAAAGAAACCGTACGAAGAACACTATCTGATTTTGCGGCGAATATTCCCAAGTAGAGTATTTACAGGCGCCCGCCGGCATCTCCAACACCTGCTCCCCCGACTACCTCTCCACAGGCGCGGACACACTGCCGCCGTGTCGCGCACACAAAAGACAAAATTCCATTTAGGCGCGCCTGGTAAGCACATGCTTTATTGATGGACTGCTAAAAAATCAGTGTACCTTGCCAAAGCACATCATGTGTACAGGTTAATTACAAAGATGCTCTACGAAACTCTG
>CAYRKU010000037.1:0-13457 GCA_964425055.1 uncultured Lawsonia sp.
CCCCGGCGGGCTTTTGGTTCAGATCCGGGATCAGGCTTTCCCTGCCCCCAAAATGTCTTCAGATTACGGACTACGCTTCCCGGGCCAGTTTTACCAGATCTGGACGGGTAAACAGGGAAAGCAGTTCGTAGCCCTGAGCGCGGATAGCCTCCCGGCCACCCTCCTCTCTATCCAGTACGGCGCACACTGCCACCACATTCAGCCCGGCGGCTGTAACCCGATCGCAGGCCTGCATAAGCGAACCACCCGTAGTCACAACATCTTCAAGCATAGCAATACGATCACCAGATTTGAAATTGGCAAGACCTTCAACATACTGCCCGGTTCCGTGACCTTTGGGTTCTTTACGCACAATAAGACCGGCCAGGGGCCTGCCTTTTTCGTATGAAATAACGGTTGTTGCGGAAATCAGCGGGTCTGCTCCCATGGTCATGCCGCCCACGCCCACTATATCCACATTGGCCAGCAGCTCATTAAACAATGTACCGATCAGCCAGGAACCTTCCGGGTGCAGTGCGGTTTGCCGGCAGTCAAAATAATAATCGCTCCTGCGACCAGAGGCTAGGGTAAAATTTCCCTCTTTATAGGAACGTTCCAGTAGAATCCGGGCAAGACGTTTTTTCAACTGATACATGAACCCTCCTGATATGTTGGCAAGAACGGCAAAACCTGGAGTACATCAGGTAAATACGCGATCGAGAATTTCCTTTTCGTGGCGCAGGTAAAAACGATTATCAAACAATTTGTCCAGATCAGCGGGGGAAAGCCGCCCGGCAATGGCCGGATCGGACCGGATCAAATCCGGGAAAGATTGCCGGGTTTCCCAACTTTTCATGGCATTTTTCTGCACCATTACATAAGCTTCCTGCCGCGGTATACCTGTTTCAATCAGCGCGGTAAGCACTCGTTGCGAAAAATGCAGACCAAAGGAAGATTCCATATTCCGCGCCATATTTTCGGGCAAAATACGCAAACCCTCCAGCAAACGGGACAGGCGGTGCAGAACATAATCTGCCAAAATTGTGGAATCGGGCATGATCACCCTTTCTACGGATGAATGGCTGATATCCCGCTCATGCCACAAAGCCTGATTTTCCAAAGCCGCCATCGCGTTGGTACGGATTAAGCGGGAAAGGCCGCTCATATTTTCGGCCGAGATAGGGTTCTTTTTGTGCGGCATGGCCGAAGATCCTTTCTGACCTTTGCCGAAGCCTTCTTCCACTTCCCGCACTTCTGTGCGTTGGAGGTGGCGCAGTTCCACACACAGACGTTCTATAGTCCCGGCGGTAACCGCAAGCGCAGTAAAATAGGCGGCATGGCGATCACGTTGAATGATTTGCGTAGAAATTTCGTCCACCTTCAGCCCAAGCAGGTCACACGCAATACGTTCAACCTGAGGGGACAGAATGGTATATGTACCCACCGCACCGGAAAGCTTGCCCACACGCATATCTTCAAGTGCTGCGGCAAAACGCGTGCGGTCACGCCTAAATTCGGCATAAAAACCGGCCATTTTAAGGGCAAAACTGGTGGGCTCTGCATGGATACCATGCGTCCGGCCCATACACAGAAGGGATTGATGCGCCAGGGCGAGTTCTTTCAACACGCCAAGTAGGCGATCGTACCCCTGCAGGATCAGATTTCCTGCCTCAACCAACAACAACACTCCGGCAGTGTCCACAATATCGGAGGAAGTGCAGCCCAGATGGATAAATCGCGCTGCCGGGCCGATCTTTTCCTCCACAGCGGTCAGAAAAGCGATCACATCATGACGTGTTACCTCTTCAATGGCCAGTGCCCGCTGTACAAAGGCAGAGTCAACATTAAAAGTACCTTCCCGTCTGATGATGTCCATATCGGCATCCGGAATTTCCCCCACGCGGTTCCAGGCCTCACATACCGCCAGTTCCACCCGCATCCAGGTTTGATAGCGGTTTTCAGGCGTCCAAATCCTGCCCATTTCCGGACGGGTATAACGGTCTATCATGACAGGCTCCTAAAAATACAGGGTTGCGCTATTCGGCGTCTTTTACCACATCTTTCGCCGCCTGCTTCGCGCCAGACTCTTTTTTGAGGCATTCTAACCTGGTGTGGATGCTGCATCTGCACCGAATTCTTTGCTTTGTTGGCCATAATTATAGGAAAACAGCCGGATCTAACCAATTTGAAGGTTTTGCAAATCACGCGTTAAGACTGGGCGCCGCAATCCGGGCGGAATATTATATTCGAAGAAGCAAAATGCTTGGTCCATTCTTCAAACACGCTACCGCATTTTATACATGGATATTCATATCCAGACACGAATTGCCCGGATTTTACACCCGTGCCACATCAGCAGACACCGGAGTTATACTCTACAACGAAATGAAACAGCGGAAGCGCCAAGGGCACAACCGCTGCCTTGCCAAAAATCAAGCCGGAACTAACGCGCTATTTGCTGTTTTTTGCAGCAGCCTGGGCCGCGCGGGCACGGGCCTTAAGGCTTTTCTGGCGACGCCTACGGCGGCGATCCAGTTCCTTACAACGTTCAACCTTTTTATGCGCCATAACACTACTCCTGAATAAATGTAGAATGTGAAAACAAATACAGGCAAAAAGCACACTTGTCCATTGATATCTTCCACCAATTTAAGCGGGAGACGTGAACAAACCGAAACATTAGCGGATTCCAGTTTCAACGTGGCGGCCATGAAAATAAAAATATTAACTCATTTAAGGGAGAAGATACATAATCCTTATTGATTAAGAGATATTTTCCCCCGCTGCGGCAATTGACACGCTATAACAGCATCGACTAGGTATGAACAATAATATCTGCCCTAAAAGACAGAACAGGCCCACTCTCATTTTACCTTGGATCCTTGCCCATGAAAAAATATATTGTCCACGGAATATTGATCGGCGGATCACTGGGTGTAATTGGCGCGCTGTTGGGTTATTCTGACAGTCTGCCACGAGCCTTTGGCGTGGGGATGTTTGCCGGGGTACTGGCCGGCATCACCATTGGCCTGCGCCAGCGCAAAAAGAAATAAACTTCTCCGCCCTGGTGCCCAATCCTTTTGCTACATTAACGGGCAAAAGAAATATACAGGCATCCCGCAATGCGCCCGGGGAGATGCCCTGTAACAAAACATCTTCTACATCAGGCTTACTTCCCGTCCTTTTTGACATCCTCCCGCAGACGCAGGCCAAGCTCACGCAACTGCCTGGAAGATACGACATCTGGCGCGTTTGTCATCAGGCAGGTGGCCTTTTGCGTCTTTGGGAAGGCAATAACATCCCGGATAGACTGGGAGTGGGACATGAGCATGACCAGACGATCCAGCCCAAAGGCAATCCCTCCGTGCGGCGGGGCACCGTACTCCAGGGCATGGATAAAATAACCAAACTGTTCCTCATAAGCTTCTTTGGAAAAGCCCAACGCTTCAAACATCCGGCGCTGCACATCTGCCTGATGGATACGGATAGATCCCCCGCCCACTTCATTGCCATTAAGCACCAGATCATAAGCCCGGGCATACGCGGACGCGGGCTCACTGACCATTTTTTCCAGATCTCCCTCTCTGGGTGAAGTAAACGGGTGGTGGCAGGCAACGTAACGCTTCTCTTCCGCACTGTATTCATACAGGGGGAAATCAGTAACCCAGATAAAATTCCAGGCATCTTCAGGGATCAAATGCAGGTATTCGCCCAAATGCACCCGCAGGTTACCCAGGGCGGCGTTGACCATTTCCGGATCTCCGGCCTGAAAGAAGGCAATATCCCCAACCTGTAGATTCAGGGCATTGGCAAGGCCCTTGCGCTCGGTATCAGACAGGAATTTGGCGATGGGTGATTGCCATTCATTTTCCCGAATTTTGATCCAGGCAAGCCCCTGTGCCCCATAAATTTTTACAAAATCGGTAAAGGTATCAATTTCCTTGCGGGTAAGGCTTTCTCCACCTGGTACTTTCATGGCTTTGACCAGTTTTGCGGTGGCAAACAGCTTGAATCCACCTCCATGGACAATAGATGTAACATCTTTAAGCTCCAAACCAAAACGGGTATCTGGCTTATCCACGCCGTAGCGGGCCATGGCTTCATCCCAGGTTATGCGGGGAAAGGGCTGCGGCAGCGCCACATTCATAGTTTCCTTAAACACACGAATCATGAGGGCCTCGGCCATATCCATGATCTGTTTCTCATCCGCAAAGCTCATTTCAATATCCACCTGGGTAAACTCGGGCTGGCGATCGGCACGCAGATCTTCATCCCTGAAGCAGCGGGCGATTTGAAAATAGCGATCAAGCCCGGCCATCATGCAGAACTGTTTGAACTGCTGCGGTGATTGCGGCAACGCGTAAAACTGCCCGTGATTCAGGCGTGACGGCACAAGATAATCCCGGGCACCTTCAGGTGTGGACTTGGTCAGAATAGGAGTTTCCACTTCAAGGAAGCCTTCTTCAGACAGTGCCTTGCGGATGGCCATCGCCGTACGGCTGCGCAGTTCCAGATTGCGGGACATCCGCGGCCGGCGCAAATCAAGGTAGCGCCACTGCAAACGCAGGTTTTCTCCAGCTTCAACCCGATCTTCAATGAGGAACGGGGGAGTTTTGGATGTGTTGAGCAGTTTCCATTCACTGACAATCACCTCGATTTCCCCTGTTTTAAGATTGGGGTTGAGCATACCTTCAGGCCGGGGGCGTACCGCTCCCCTGATGGCCAGAACATACTCCGAGCGTAGTACTTTGGCCGCCTCATGTGCCGCCGGCGCATATTCAGGGCTGAACACGATCTGCGTCAGGCCATAGCGATCCCGCAAATCAATAAAAATCAGTCCGCCATGGTCCCGGCGGTACTGCACCCACCCCATCAGGCATACTTCGGCCTTATTGTCAGCCATAGTCAGATCCCCACATGTATGGGTACGCTTCCAGCCATCCAGAGGCTGACAGACCACGGCGCTCTCTTTCATTTCCTCACTCATTGTATTTCCTCTATTCTTCTTCATATCACCGGCTCAGGCCAAGGCAGATGCAACCTGATCCCGTGGCACACATATCTGCTCACCACTATCCATATTTTTAATGCTGACAGTGCCTTCAGTAAGCTCATCCTCACCCAGCAGCAGGCAAAATTTGGCCTGGGAACGGCCGGCCTGGCGCATGGCGCTTTTAACACTGCGAGGCGAAAAACTCATTTCCCCGCGGAACCCGGCATCCCGCAGTGCCTGGGCCAGCAGGCAGGCACTTTCCCGGCCAGATTCGGTCAGTACCACAACATAAAAATCCGGCCGGGGGGCTTCCCAGGCGGGCAGCAGCAGTGCAAGGCGTTCCATACCGCAGGCAAATCCAAAACCGGGCACATCTTTGCCCCCGATCTGGGCCACCAGACCGTCATAACGGCCACCGCCGGCAACAGTCCCCTGGGCACCAATAGTATCAGATACCACTTCAAATGTTGTCCGAGTATAATAATCCAGGCCACGCACCAGGCTGTGGTTAAGCACATAGGGCACGCCCATCGCATCCAGCAGCCGCCGCACAGTTGTAAAATGCTCAAGGCATTCCGTACAATCATGATCGAGGATACGGGGCGCATTTGCCGTATGCTCTTTACAGGAGGGTACTTTGCAGTCAAGCACACGCAAAGGGTTGGTAACCATTCTACGCCGGCAGTCCGGGCAAAGCGCCTGTTCATCAAGAGTGGCAAGCCATTGCAGCAAGACGTCCCGGTAGGCCGGCCGGCAGGAAGAACAGCCAAGAGAATTGATCTGCAATGTCAGATTAGCAATACCCAGGGCTGCAAGAAAGCGCATAACCATAGTGATCATTTCCGCATCAGCATAGGGTTCGGCTGACCCCAGACATTCACAGTTGATCTGATGGAACTGGCGCATACGGCCCTTCTGAGGACGCTCATAGCGAAACATGGGACCAATGGTAAACAGTTTACTTATACCCTCTCCGGGACGCCCGCTTTCAATACAGGCACGCATCACCCCGGCAGTGGCCTCCGGCCGCAGTGTGAGGGAGCGTCCTTTCCTGTCTGGAAAAGTGTACATTTCCTTCTGCACCACATCTGTTTCCATGCCAATGCCGCGGCTGAACAATTCCGTATGTTCCAGAAGGGGAGTGCGCAATTCAGTAAAACCGTACCGGGGAAATATATCCCGGGCAACACGCTCCATGTGGGTAAACATGTCACTTTCCGGGGAAAAAATGTCGGCAAAGCCCTTGATGGCTGATATATGCCCGCTCATATTCTACTCACCTGTGTATATGGTGGCCGTATGCATAAGACTACATTGGAATAGATAAGAATAAAAAACTCGTTCAGGCTTGTCAAAATATTGATGGTGTCAACCGAAGGTCAAGCTTACCCTGCCCGCAGGATGTCCCGCAATCTCCTGGAAGGGCATATCCCACCAGAAAAGAGATAAATTTAACTCCTATTGTTGCGCGGCATTATCTATTGCTGAGTCAGTAGTACTCTGGGTAGTATTTTCTGAGGTCGAGTCAGGTTTTTGTTCTTGTACTGATTCCTGTGTGGGAGTTTATTTTGGCGCACTGGTTAACTTAGATATTCCGTAACCGAGTGTGCCAAGAGCGGCTACGGCTCCGAAAATGTCCAGTCCGACTTCGATACTTTTTGGTGCGCGCAGAATTCCAAACATAATAATTCTCCTATGTTAATGCTTGCAAACAAAAAGGCCGGCTTCCGAAGAAACCGGCCTGAAATATAGAGGGCCTGTGGATGAAATTTATTTAAGGTAGAAGTTTGCCCAAACGCCTACGCCAGCGATAACAAGGCAGGCAAGACTGAAGGTTACCCAGATATTCATGATTTTGCCTCCCATATTGTAAGGATATAGCTAAAGGTTATGCAGGAAAGCCCGATCAATATTCCCGCCTGCTGGCCTTGGAACAATCCTACCAGCATACTGCCGATGGCTAGTTTTTCCATAGCATCGGCTGTTCGCCGTAAAATTGCTTTTTTCATCAACACACCTTTATTCTCAAAATATACACTATCGCCGCAAGCGGCAAGAGTAAATTTTCTGTATTTGGATCGTACGGCAGCAATATCTACTATTTTAAACGGTTGTGTCATCTGGCGGATATACTGTTACAGATGGGAACCAGCAGCCCAATCCAGAAGCCCGGCATACACTCCCAGATAAGCGGTCCGGTGGCTACGGGTATAGGCTGCCCTACCCGGCAGCAAACTGTTGTGCTGTGTAAGCCGCCAACCAAAGTTATGAAGCCGCGGTACAGACTGTCATCCGCACACCATACCAAGTACGCATAATTTTTCGCCGGGTACAGCGGGATATGGTCGCCGCGCCGCCGGCATGGCGCAAAAGGTAATCCAGGTAAAAGGAAAAATCCTCGCTAAAATGCCGGTCCCGGCATTCCTGCTTGACCGGCATCCGCCAGCAACCTACACTGTTTCCGCCCCGTTTCGTCCACAGTATCCCGGGGTATATGCCACAAAGGATATCATCATGTCTCGACTGCAAAAAGGCATCATCGCACTTCTTCTTGTGTTGGTCATTGTTGTTGCCATCGGCTATGCCGGTATTCACTATCTGGAAACCTCCGTGGCCGGGGCTGTGCGGCAGTGGGCCGCGCAAAGCCCGGAACAATGTCGGATAACTCTGGGGGATGTCCACTATTCCTTCAGAAACAACACCCTGACATTGGATAATGCTACCCTGACCTTAATTTCGGCCCCGCAAAAAAAGACCATCCGCATGGATTCGTTGGAAATCCGCGGCATTGGGGCCACATTCCTCAGCCTACTTCGGGACCAGACCACACCGGTAACCGATCCTGAACTTCCCCTGGCCGACGCCATTATTGCCACAAATATAACGACCCGTATGGAAATGGGATCTGGCTCCGATGTCATCCCAATAGAAACAAGTATTGGCCAAAGGACGTTTTCCGACATTCGCATCAATACAGCGCGGCTTAAGGCATTGCTTGCCCGCAGTACCGCCCGGACAGCGGACACCGCTGATATTACCACGGAAATAGCCTACGCCATTGCCTACCGTAAAGCTCTTACCACTGGCATCACCATCCGCGCGAATGCAGGGTTTAACCGCTTCACAGCGGAAAAGTTGCTGGAAACAGACATTCACTACGGTCATGGCGGTAAGGCTCAGCTTAGCGACATCACCGCATACCTTTCATCATCTGGCCAGCCTGGCTTGAGTATGGAAGAGCTGACTTTTGAAAATATCAACCTCCCCGAACCGGCCGTTCTGGAAAAGGCCACGAATCTGCCTGATACCTGTACCAATGAGGAGGCATTGGCCCTGTTGGGCAGTCTGTTTACCTCTACCGGCCAACCGCTCATTGGCAGTATCAGCCTGACAGGGCTGAAGGTTCTTCCAGATCAATTCGGCCCTGTTGCGCTGGGCAGCTTCCGCATTGCCAACCCTAAAGTACAGCCATTTACACTTGAACTTACAGCCGAACATCTGGCACTTCCCCTGGGCATACATTCCAACCTGCAGGCCCTGCGCTTTGCCGGTATGGAGAAGCTTGACCTTAGCGGGACTTTTTCCTTCACAGCCCCGGATTCTTCTAACAGTTTCCACACAGCAATATCCCTGAACATGGCTGGCGCGGGTACGGCAGATATGGCCGTTACGGGCAGTGTATCCCCGGCGGAGCTGCACGCCTTTATCGAAAGCGTTAACCGCGCGCCCAGCGATTCCGCGGTGGACCGCCTGCTGGAACAATGGCTGTACACCCACCCCAGACTGATCAGTCTGGAAGTGGGCTATGCCGATGAGGGGCTTCTTCCCCGCCTGCTGCACCTGGCCCAATATGCCTTTGGCCTGTCCACCGAAACGTGCCTGGGCCTGATCCGCAGCCAGATCAGGGACGCGGCTGTCGAAATCGGCCCTCAGGCGGCCAGCGCGGCAGCCAGGCTGAATACCTTTATAGATCAGCCCGGCGCTTTCCGGCTGTTCCTGCGTCCGGCCAGACCCCTCACCTGGATGGATATGGAACGCCGTATCGGTCTGCCCGTTATCCAGTGTGAGGTGACGCCAGGCCCTAAACCCATTCAGGAACTGGTGGACGCGTTGGACTGATTCTGCGCCGGTATGGACGGTTGCTCCATTGGACCTCCTTTGCTATACTGTTACGTTGATTCGGTTGCCCCATTAACCGTCATACAGACATATGGAGTTACCCCATGCCCAAAAAATCCCCACCTTCTTCGGAAGACCCCCGCAGCGAAGCGTTGAATACCGCCATCCAGACTATTGAGCGCAGATTCGGCCAGGGTGCGGTGATGCGCATGTCTGACGATGTGCACGTGCATGTTCCCACTATTTCCACCGGATCCATCGGGCTGGATTTGGCCCTGGGCATTGGGGGTATTCCCCGCGGCCGGGTTACGGAAATTTACGGGCCGGAATCATCGGGCAAAACAACCCTTGCGCTGCATGTTATTGCCGAATGCCAGAAAAAGGGCGGTACAGCGGCCTTTATCGACGCGGAACACGCGCTGGACATTATCTACGCCGGGCGTCTGGGTGTAAAAACAGACGAGCTGCTCATCTCCCAGCCCGATCATGGGGAACAGGCCTTGGAAATAGCCGACATGCTGGTACGGTCCGGCGCTGTGGACCTGGTAGTGATCGACTCTGTGGCGGCGCTTATCCCTCAGGCGGAGCTGGAAGGCGCCATGGGCGATACCCAGGTGGGCGGGCAGGCCAGGTTGATGTCCCACGCGCTGCGCAAACTTACCGGCACCATCCATAAATCCCGTGCCGCGGTGATCTTTATCAACCAGATCCGCATGAAAATTGGCATGACAGGATACGGCAGCCCGGAAACCACCACCGGTGGCAACGCGTTGAAATTTTACGCCTCTGTACGTTTGGATATCCGTAAGATGCAGACACTTAAAGATAAAGACGAGGCATACGGATCTCTTACCCGGGTGAAAGTGATCAAAAACAAGCTGGCCCCGCCATTCCGGGAAGCAAAATTTGATATTATCTGGGGTACGGGCATTTCCCGGTCTGGAGAATTGATTGACCTTGGCGTCAGTACCGGCGTGGTGGACAAAAGCGGAGCCTGGTTTGCCTTTGGCCCCGAAAAGCTTGGCCAGGGCCGGGAACGGGTGCGTGCCCTTCTGGATGAAACCCCTGAACTGCGTGAAAAAATAGAAGCCGCGCTGCGGGAACGCCTGGGAATAGGCCCCGTGTTTATACAAAATGATGAAGGCCAGCTTCCGGCGGATAAACCGGACACAACGCCGCTTATGAATGCGCCGGATCTGGCCGAGGACGATTATTATTAACCGCCATCCAGGGCGCCCCGCCCCCGTGGGGCGCCCGCGTCAGCGCCGCATCCCGTTTGCAGGAGATCATACATGTTTCTCACCGCCAATGAAATACGCCGCAAATTTCTGGACTATTACATAAGGAACCGCCACACTGAGGTAAGTTCTTCCTCCCTAATCCCGCGGGATGATCCTTCCCTGCTGTTTACCAACGCGGGAATGGTCCAGTTCAAAAAAATCTTCCTCGGGCAGGAAAAGCGCGCCTATACCCGGGCCACCACAGCCCAGAAATGTCTGCGTGTGGGTGGGAAACATAATGATCTGGAGAACGTCGGGCGTACGGCCAGGCATCATACCTTTTTTGAAATGCTCGGAAATTTTTCCTTTGGAGACTATTTTAAGGAAGACGCCATCCGTTTTGCCTGGGGTTTTATCACCGAAGAGCTCAAACTCCCTAAAGACCGCCTGTATGTTACTGTTTATAAAGACGATGACGAAGCCGCCGCGCTGTGGCAAAAGGTGGCGGGTATTGATCCGAGTCGGATTTACCGCCTGGGGGAAAAAGATAATTTCTGGTCCATGGGTGATACCGGCCCCTGCGGCCCCTGCTCTGAAATCCATTATGACCAGGGTCAGGAAATGGCCTGTGGCCCCAACTGCGGCATCGGCACCTGTGACTGTGACCGTTTTCTGGAAATATGGAACCTGGTCTTCATGCAATACGATCAGCTCCCTTCGGGGGAACGAGTTCCCCTGCCCCGGCCATCTATTGACACGGGCATGGGGCTGGAGCGTATTGCCGCCATCTGCCAGGGAGTACATTCCAATTATGATACGGACCTGTTTCAGACTCTTATCCAGTATATGGCTGAACTGGCCGATGTCCGGTATCATGACAACCCCGACACCGATACCGCCCTGCGCGTGATAGCTGACCATAGCCGGGCCATTGCCTTTATGACTGCCGACGGCATCCTCCCCTCCAACGAGGGCCGCGGCTATGTGCTGCGCCGCCTTATCCGCCGGGCCTTCCGCTTTGGCCGCCTTATCGGCATGCGCGACCCCTTCCTGTTTAAAACAGCGGGCAAAGTGGTGGATGAGATGAGCGATCAATACCCGGAACTGCGGGATCGGGCTGAGTTTATGGCCCGGGTAACCAAAGATGAAGAACTGCGGTTTTCCATTACCCTAGATCGGGGTCTGGCCTTGCTTGAAGAGGAAATGGCCCGTATTGCCGGGCAGGGCCTGACCAGCATACCGGGAGAAACCGCATTCAGATTATATGACACATTCGGTTTTCCTCTGGACATTGTCAGCGATATTGCCGGCAAACGGGGCCTGTCTGTGGATGAGGCGGAGTTTACTTCCCTCATGCACGCCCAGAAGCAACGCGCCCGTGCTGCCTGGAAGGGATCCGGAGAAAAAGATATCGCCTCCCGCTTTCAGCCTCTGCTGGAAGAAGGCCTGCAGTCTGATTTCTTTGGCTACGAGGCCACATCCGGTACAGGCCGGACGGTTACCCTCCTGGATGAGGATGCGCTGCCGGCGGAAAGCCTGACCGAAGGCAGTAAAGGCTATATTGTGGCGGACAGGACGCCCTTTTACGGCACTTCCGGCGGCCAGGCGGGCGATACGGGCATTCTCATTTCCCCCACCGGATCCGCCAGCGTGCTTGATACCCTGAAACCTTCCGCTGATCTGACGGTCCACCGGATAACTGTCAACAGCGGTACCCTGTTTGCCGATCAGGAACTGGAACTGACTGTGGATCAGGCTTCCCGCCAGGCCACAGCCTGCAACCATACCTGTACCCATTTGCTGCAGGCTGCCCTGCGCCGGGTATTGGGGGATCATGTGCACCAGGCCGGGTCGCTGGTGAGCCCCGCCCGTCTGCGTTTTGATTTTACCCACATCGCGCCCCTGACCCCAGACGAACTTATGGCAGTGGAACAGGCCGTCAACCAGGCTATCATGGCCGATTATCCGGTTGCCACCCTGCTTATGGACCGGCAGGCAGCCATGAACATGGGAGCCATGGCCCTGTTTGGAGAAAAATACGGTGATACTGTCCGTGTGGTCAGTATCCGCGACGCGGAACATCAGGAGTCGTTGGAGCTGTGCGGCGGCACACATCTAGCCAGTACAGGGCGGGCGGGCAGCTTCACCATTCTTTCTGAAACCGGCATTGCCGCCGGCGTACGCCGCATTGAAGCCGCCACGGCCTGGAACAGCCTGCGTCAGGCACAGGCGGAACACCAGGAGCTGCAGCAGCTGGCCGCGCTGCTGAAAACCCGGCCCGGAAATATTCAGGCCAGGCTGGAAACTCTGCGTAAAGAAAATCACGATCTGCGCAAAAAGCTGGAACAACTTTCGGCCCAGGCTCTCTCCGGCCAGGGGGGCGAACTGCTGCGTACCGCCAGTACCGTCAACGGCATCACTGTACTTGCGGCCAGGCTGGAAGCCACCTCCCTCAAAACCCTGCGGGAACTGATGGACGATATTCGATCCAGGCTGCCCTCCGGCATTGCCTGCCTGGCCGCTCCGGTTGACACCGGCAAAGTGAGCATGATCCTTTACGTCTCTAAAGATCTGCACGCCAGATTTACGGCTCCGGCCCTCATCCGGGAAATTGCGGTCCCCATTGCCGGGTCAGGCGGTGGCCGGCCGGATCAGGCCCAGGCCGGCGGTACCAAACCGGAAGGCATTGACGCCGCCCTGGCGCTGTTGCGGAAAAAAATCGCTGCCGGCGAACCTCATTAACCAACCCCGCGGCTGCCCCTAGTCCATATGGGGGCAGCCGCATCTCCCGCAGCACCCCGGTACAATCGGCCCCAATCCGCCGCTATGCCCATACCGGCCGCCCTTATCCGTGTCCGGTGGCACTTCCCCTGATCCGGTATTCTTTTCGCTTCAACCCCTATGCATCGGCGGGGTTATGCCCTGCGGGGGATCCGGCCGTACTTCCGCCGGCGGTAAGGCCCACCGGGCAGGGAAATATCCTGCGGGCTTTGCGGCCGGGGGAAAGAATACCGGGCGGGGAAACACCCGAAAACAACTCCCGCGCGCCAAACTCCCGCGACTCCCCAAAAACACTGTCTCCAGACAATATTCCCGCCGGAAATGGCCGTACTCCGGCCCGCGTTTGTATTTATAACCGGTATGCG
>CAYRKU010000038.1:0-13454 GCA_964425055.1 uncultured Lawsonia sp.
GTTTTTCAGAAGGTAGGTACCACGCTCCGGGAAAAGTCCATAAAGCAGCTTTAACGTGCCTCTGGATACAGCACGGGCGCTCCGTGGCTTGGTGGCTGCGGTTTCTGACAGGCAACATGAACGGCAACACTCACTATGGCCCCACGCAGAGTGGCTTTTGTATCGTACCGACAGTTGCCGGCTGTTTTTGAGATCGAACAGTTATCAAAGCCGAAAAACAAAAATTGAGCTGACTCAGAACAGGGCTAAACAGAAAGAGTTCAGGCGGGACTATTCGAGTGACAGTCCACGCACTGTGCAACACGAACCACACCTGAAAATCGCATCCGTCCGGACGTTGTGTAAGAACAGACAGTTGGCAGAAATCAACGAAGGCCAGACACGGCTGACATAACTTTTGATATCCCCTGTTACTTTGAAAAGCTGACGGCTGCGGGTGTTCCTGAAGATTAGGCCAGAGTTAAGCAGCAAACTTTCGTGAATTCACTGCAATTCGGAAAGAAAAGGCTCCGCCTTCCTGATCAATTTATATAAAATCAGCTTTTCTTCTGTAATCCCCTTGTAAGCATTTCCCAAGTCAGGTAGTATCACTATAATCTTTATACTTTAGCTCTAATGTCGATATTATACCCTATTGTACCCTCATTCAAACCCCGGATGTGCATGGCATGAATGCGGAAGAAGCGCTGACAGCCAGGCGGGATCAGGCAATCCAGAAATGGACTGACGCTGTTTTTGCCCTGTACCCCTTTGAAACAACCGGATTTATTCGGACTAAAAAAGATCGTTTTGCCAACCCGGTTGGACACGTCACCCGCCAGGCCGCGACGGCCCTGTTTGATGCCGTTTCCGGCCGGGATATGCCTGTGGAAAGTATCCAGGCTGCTTTGGGGGACATGATCCGCATCCGCGCGGTGCAGGATATGCGGCCAGAGCAGGTCATAGGGGTACTTTTTCTGTTTAAGCCCATTCTGCGGGAACTGTTTTTGGTAGATATGCTTGCCGAAGGTAGGTTGGACACCTACCTTGAAATGGAATCCAGGCTGGACTCGCTGGTACTTATGGCGTGCAATATGTATCTGGAAGATCGAGAAAGGGTATATGCCGAACGTGTGGCCGAACAGCGTCGGCAAAATGCTTCTGTTAGGCGCTGGGCAGCCCGGCATGGCATGATTCTGGAAACGCCATCCCCTGAACACAACCTTAAGCCTGCAGAGTGAGGTAGGGAATGATCTTTGCACTCGTGGCAGTTCTGCTTATTGGCATTGTTGCCTGGTCGGCAGCGGCTGCCGGGTTTCACACGCTGTTTGGCGTGATGCTGCCCCTGTTTGCCGTTGTGGTATTCCTGTGTGGCTTTGTCTGGCGCATTGTCTGCTGGTGGGCAAAATCACCGGTACCCTTTGCCATCCCCACAACCGGCGGACAGGAGCGTTCGCTGGACTGGGTCAAACCGGCCCGTCTTGACGCACCCACAACTACTGCGGGTGTAGTGGGGCGAATGGTGCTTGAAATATTGTGTTTCCGTTCCCTGTTCCGCAACACTTCGGCGGAAATAAGCCCCATTGGCCCACGGGCAACGTATTTTTCATCCAAATGGCTCTGGTTTTTCGCCCTGCTGTTTCACTACAGCTTTTTTATTATTTTCATACGCCATTTCCGTTTTTTTACGGATCCAGTGCCCGTTTGCCTTGGCTGGCTTGAATTTTTTGACGGTATCATGCAGATAGGCGCACCGCGCCTGTTTATGACCGATATTACCATTGTGCTGGCCCTTCTGTTTCTGTTTGGCCGGCGCCTGGTCAACCCAAAAGTACGCTATATTTCACTTGCCAATGACTATTTCCCGCTGTTTTTGCTGCTGGGTCTGGTGGCTACGGGCATCTGCATGCGTTATTTTGCTAAAATTGATGTTGCTCAGGCCAAAGTGTTCATCATGGGATTGGTTTCCTTTTCTCCCCAGGCAGCAGATGGCCTCAGCCCCATCTTTTTTGTACACGTAACGCTTTTAAGCGTACTGTTAATGTATTTCCCATTCAGCAAGCTGATGCATATGGGCGGTGTGTTCCTTTCCCCCACACGCAACCTGCCCTGTAACACTCGCGAAGTACGGCACATCAACCCCTGGAATAATCCCAATGCCGAATTCCGTACCTATGCGGAATATGAAGACGAATTTCGGGATGTTATGGCCGAGGCTGAATTACCGCTGGAAAAGCGGCCTGAAGATGCCGCCCAACCTGAAGCCTCGGCATAAGTGAAGGAGAGACAGTCATGGCCAAACTGCCAAAACCGGAAGAGCTTATCGCCAACCGCCCCGACTTTCCCGCCAGCTCATGGATGGATACCAGATATATCTTCAAACCAGGCGCCTACTGTTATCCGGCCAAGGTAGATGTGATGAAAAAACTGCACATGCCCCATCCCCATGCCTGGAAGCCCGAAGATGATGACTGGAACCTACCTGAAGATTGGGAAAATATCATCCACAACGCCTTTAAGGAACGCCTGGCCAAACACCGCCCCCTCAAATTGTTTATGGATACGTGCGTGCGCTGCGGCGCCTGTGCCGATAAGTGTCACTTTTTCCTGGGTACCAATGATCCCAAAAACATGCCCGTATTGCGCGCCGAGCTGTTGCGATCGGTGTACCGTAAAGATTTTACCACTGCGGGCCGCCTGCTGGGCAAAGCAGCCGGGGCCAGACGCCTGAATAAAGATGTTATTAAAGAATGGTTTGCCTACTTTTACCAGTGTACGGAATGCCGGCGCTGCTCGCTGTATTGCCCCTATGGCATTGATACAGCAGAAATTACGGCCATTGTGCGTGAGCTGCTGCATGAACTGGGCCTGGGGATCAACTGGATCATGGAGCCTGTTGCCAACTGCAGCCGCACCGGTAACCATCTGGGCATCCAACCCCATGCCTTTAAAGAAATTGTCGAATTTCTCTGCGATGATATTGAAGAAATTACCGGAATCCGCATCAACCCGCCGTTTAATGAAAAAGGACATGAGATTCTGTTTATAACACCGTCAGGGGATGTATTTGCCGAGCCAGGCATCTATACATTCATGGGGTATCTGATGCTGTTCCACGAGCTGGGGCTTGACTATACCCTCTCTACCTACGCATCAGAGGGCGGAAACTTTGGCTCGTTTGTTTCCTTTGACATGGCCAAAAAGCTCAATGCCAAAATGTACCATGAAGCTGCTCGGCTGGGGGTAAAATGGATACTTGGCGGCGAATGCGGGCATATGTGGCGGGTAGTGAACCAATACATGGCTACCTACAACGGCCCAGCCCCAGATTGCATGGCGGATGTTCCGGTTTCGCCCATTACCGGTACCCGTTTTGAAAATGCACGGTCTACAAAAATGGTGCATATCGCGGAATTTACGGCAGACCTTATCCACCACGGCAAGCTCAACCTCCGCCCCGAGCGCAACACAGGTATCATCTCTACCTTCCACGATTCGTGCAACCCAGCCAGGGCCATGGGGCTTCTGGAAGAGCCGCGGGAAGTTCTGCGGGCTGTCTGCCCGGAATTTGTGGAAATGCCCATCCATACCATAAGGGAAGAAACCTTCTGCTGTGGTGCGGGATCTGGCCTCAATACAGAAGAAATCATGGAGCTGCGCATGCGCTCCGGTTTCCCCCGCGGAAATGCGCTGCGCTATGTACAACAGAAAAACAATGTCAACTGGATGGCCTGTATCTGTGCTATTGACCGCGCCACCCTGCCCCCCCTGGCCGATTACTGGGCACCCGGGGTAACGGTAAGCGGCCTGCACGAGCTGGTTGCCAATGCGTTGGTGATGAAGGGCGAAATCCCCCGTACGGTCAATCTGCGCCAGGAAGACCTTGAATGCCCTGACCCGGATCCGGAGGATAAGTAACCATGTATAACGCAAAATATATCATTCCCGGCGTTGTCATTGCCGTGGTGCTGTTTACGGCGCCCTTCTGGCTGAATATCGGCGGGGAAGACTATGTATACCCTGACCTGGCCGTCCCCACAGAGGTGGGCAAAACACAGTGTATTGAGCCTAGGGAACAAATGCGGGCCGAGCACATGGCCCTGCTCAATACTTGGCGTGATATGGCCATTCGGGAAGGTAAACGCGAATATGTGGCCACTGACGGTCGGGTATGGACCATAAGCCTGCAAAACACCTGTATGGACTGCCACACCAATAAAGCAGCGTTTTGTGACCGCTGCCACGACAGCAACAACGTTGATCCCTATTGCTGGGATTGCCATATTAAGCCGAGGGGGAACGAGTGATGCAGGGAAGCAGAAGGGACTTTCTCAAGATCGCCGGCCTTACCGCGTTTGCGCTCGGCACAACGGGCCTTTTGCCAGGAGTGGAAAAACCTGCCCAGGCCGCCTCATTGCCGGATAACGGCACGTATGGCCGGCATGCTCAAGGCAGTACAGCGCATCGCTGGGCCATGGTTATAGATACCCGAAAATTTACAACCCGGGCTGACTTTCAACGGGTGATCGATGCCTGCCATCGCACCCATAATGTGCCGAACATACCCGGTAAACAGGAAGTTAAATGGCTGTGGACTGATACATACCCCCATGTTTTCCCTGATGACCTCAATGCCTATCTGCCGGAACGCTTTCTGAATGGTGACTTCCTGCTGATGTGCAATCACTGCGAAAATCCGCCCTGCGTGCGCGTGTGCCCCACCGGGGCAACCTTCCGGCGGGAGGAAGACGGCATTGTGATTATGGACCCGCACCGCTGCATCGGCTGCCGCTTCTGCATGGCGGGCTGCCCCTACGGGGCGCGAAGCTTCAACTTCCGGGATCCGCAGAAATATGTGCGGGAAATTAATCCGGAATACCCCATGCGAACCCGCGGTGTAGTGGAAAAGTGTACCTTCTGTGAAGAGCGTCTGGCCAAAGGGCAACTTCCTGCCTGTGTGGAGGCCTCCGAAGGAGCGATGATTTTTGGCGATTTGAATGATCCAGACTCTCCAGTTCGCCAGGCGCTGGCCCGGAATTATACCATCCGACGTAAACCTTCTCTGGGCACGCAACCCGGCGTGTACTACATTATATAGGAGGCGGCCATGCTTGAACTGATACTCAAAGGCCGGTCACGTTTCTATATATGGCTGTGCTGCCTGGGGGCTGTGATTGGCCTGGGCTTCTGCGTATATATCGCACAGGCGTATATTGGCCTTGCCGTGACCGGCATGAGCCGCGATGTATCGTGGGGGTTTTATATCGCCCAGTTTACCTATTTTGTGGGAGTGGCCGCCGGGGCGGTGATGCTGGTACTGCCGGCGTATTTCCATCATTACGAAAAATTCAAACGCATCATCATTTTTGGCGAATTTATGGCCGTAGCCGCTGTGATGATGTGTGTGCTGTTTATCCTGGTAGATTTAGGGCAGCCACAGCGTGCCCTGAATGTGCTGCTACACCCTACACCCAATTCAGTAATGTTTTGGGATATGGTTGTGCTGTGCGGTTATCTGCTGCTGAACCTGATTATCGGCTGGGTAACGCTTGAAGCATCGCGCAATGACGTGCATCCCCCACAGTGGATTAAGGTGCTCATTTACATATCCATTGTCTGGGCTTTTTCCATCCACACGGTTACCGGTTTTCTGTATGCGGGTATCCCCGGGCGGCATTACTGGCTCACGGCTATTATGGCAGCACGCTTTCTTGCCTCTGCTTTCTGTTCCGGGCCGGCCATATTGCTGCTTCTGCTGCTCATTCTGCGTAAATATACCCGCTTTGAACCAGGCCGGGAAGCCATGCAAACCCTCTCAACCATCATAACCTATGCCATGTGTATTAATGTCTTCTTCTATCTGCTGGAAGTGTTCACAGCCTTTTACAGTGGTATCCCCGGGCATCAGCATCCCATGATATACCTGTTTACCGGACACAACGGGCATATGGCGTGGATCAATGGCTGGATGTGGACAGCAGTCGTATTTGCTGTCCTTTCGCTCATTCTGCTTATTCCTCCAATACTCCGCTACAATCATAAAATCCTGCCCTGGGCGCTGGTGATGCTGGTGATCGCCTCCTGGATTGATAAAAGCCTGGGTCTGCTGGTGGGCGGTTTTGTGCCCAATATGTTTGAAACCATTACCGAATACACGCCCACGCTGGCTGAAGTGTGTATCGCACTGGGCATCTACGGTATCGGGGCCTTGATTCTTTCCCTGTTGTGGAAAATTGCTATTGAAGTAAAAAAGGAAAACGGAACCTTTGAGCTGAAAGTAGAATAGGCGGTACATTCTGCATGCCGTAAACAGGAGTGGGGATGTCCTCCACTCCTGTATTATTATCAAACATACCATAAAAATTACGCGTCCATATCGAATATAGCGATGAATACAGCTCTTTGCCAGGCATACTGCGGGAATTAAAGATATTGAGGCTGTTACGGCGGAAGTATGAGGAACTGCGCACGGCCTTCAAAAATGCAGCGGACGACTATCCAGAAATGTATGCAGAAACATAAATGAGCCAGACAAGCCCCCTGTTCCGGGAAAATTATGCCTTAAGTCTCTCCCTAGCTTCACGCGCATATGGCCATGTGTACAGCGCGCGGGGGATGTCACAGAATCAGTGGGCAGCGGAACGTTTGACCGGCGCGTGACACAAAAATCAGGCGCTAATCCATACCTATAAACATTAAATAGGGCTACGACAAAGTAACACCTGTTTCTGCCGGGAAATTACCGCGGCAGAAATTCACCTGTGCCCGTTTAAAACCATATCCGGCAATCCCATTCAGACGGGAGAATATCAAGGACATTTTGTACAAGGTAGTGCGACCGGCCTTGCCGTACTGCCCGCAGCAAACGCAAAAATCAGTTTACAGCCTGGCCGATCCTGTCCAGCCGAATATTGGACAGGCCGTTTGCAGACCAATAAATCCGCCACGCCTTACCACGGATATCCCTGCGATCGAGGTATCCCCAAAAACGGGAATCCGATGATTCATCCCGATTGTCTCCCAAAGCAAAAAACTTGTCTTCAGGGACGGTAATTGGCCCCCATTCATCACGACCGGGTACAATCACAAAGGGCTGCGTTTGCCTGACGTAGGGCTCTGATACAGGATAGCCATTACGGTACAGAATTTTGTTGTGCATTTCGAGCGTATCCCCTGGAACGCCGACAATGCGCTTAATATAATCGATGGATCGATCTGCAGGATAGCGGAAGACAATAACATCGCCAACCTGCGGTTCCCTGCCCCGAATAATGTAGGCATCGGTAAACGGATTCCTCAGGCCATACAAAAACTTATTTACCAGCAGATGATCGCCAATCTGCAGCGTTTCCAACATAGAGCCGGACGGGATTTTGAACGCCTGAACAACAAACGTGGTCAGTATCAGTGCCAGTACCACGGCCCAGGCCAACGCCTCTGCATACTCCCACAACATTGTATGGCGCAGCCTCTGCAACAGAGAAGGTGAAGTGTTTTGCCGCATAATGCCTGCCTACAGGCTGTATCTAGTTTCAATGTTGGCCCCGGCCCGTTCAATATCAGCTTTGAACTCATCCCGAGCTGCGCAAAGGCGTTCATGTAAAGCAGGATCGCGCAGCGCAAGGATCTGGGCCGCCAGCCACCCCGCATTTTTAGCCCCGGCCTTATCCAGGGCAACGGTGGCTACGGGAAAGCCGGAGGGCATTTGCACCGTTGCCAGCAGCGCATCCATTCCCCCCAGGGGAGAAGCCGCCACAGGGATACCGATAACCGGCTTTACCGTGCGTGCGGCAACCGCTCCGGCCAGATGGGCGGCCATGCCTGCCGCGCAGATAAACACTTCACACCCTTCACGTTCCAGCCTGTCAATAAGCTGCGCGGTACGCTCCGGTGTACGGTGGGCAGACGTTACCGTAAAAATATACGGTATTTCAAAACGTTTCAGTATTTCTGTACAGGGGCTGACCATGGCCTCATCAGAGGCAGACCCCATAAAAACAGCAACTCTGGCCTTCATTTACGCACGTCTCCTCAAACCTTTTGTCCCGATATCAGTGCGGTAATGGCTGTTATCCATCCGAATACATTCCATAGCCCTGTAGGCATTTCTCTGCGCTTCCACAAGGCCGGAGCCAAGGGCTGTCACACACACCACGCGGCCCCCATTGGAAAACACCCTGCCTCCTTCGCATCTAGTGCCGGCCTGAAACACTTTTGTACCCGGCAGCCCGTCTGCTACATCAATACCTGTGATAGACATCCCTTTGCTATATGATCCGGGGTAGCCTGCCGCGGCAAGCACCACGCCCAGGGCAGAATCGGAGCAAACAGACAGGTGTATTTCCTCAAGCCGGCCATCAATGCAGGCCTGCATAATATCAAGCACATTGCTTTCCAGGCGCATAAGCAGAGGCTGGCACTCCGGGTCTCCAAAGCGGACATTGTATTCAAGCACTTTGGGTCCGTCTGCAGTTACCATCAAGCCCGCATACAATATGCCGGTGTAGGGATGTCCGGCGGAAGCCATTGCCCGCAAAATGGGGCGGATCACCAGATCAGTCATTCGTTCAAGCTCAGCATCGGGAAGGATGGGCGCGGGGCTATAGGCCCCCATACCACCAGTATTTGGGCCGGCGTCCCCGTCAAAAACAGCTTTATGATCCTGCGCGGAAGGCAGGGGAAGGGCTGTCAGCCCTGAACAAAACGCCAACAGGGACACTTCTTCCCCGGCAAGAAATTCTTCCACAACCACACGTTTTCCAGCGGAACCGAAGGCCCCTCCTGTAATATACTGCAGCGCTTCTTCGGCTTCAGCTTCAGTTTGGGCAACTATAACACCCTTGCCTGCGGCAAGCCCATCGGCCTTAATCACAACAGGAGCGCCGTGCGAACGGATAAAGGCATGGGCGGTTTCAACATCTTCAAACACCCCGTAAGCCGCAGTAGGCACACCCGCTTTTTCCATAAGGCTTTTGGCAAAAGATTTACTGCCCTCAAGCCGGGCGCACCAAGTATCCGGCCCAAAGCAGCGTATCCCGGCGGCCTTCATGGCGTCCACCACACCCAGGGTCAGAGGCAATTCCGGGCCGGGGATCACCAGGTCAACCTCCTTTTCCCGAGCAAAGGCCACCAGGCCCGCAATATCACTATCCTGCAGAGGAATATTTTCCCCTTCGGCCGCGGTACCTCCATTACCCGGCGCGCAGTAGATTTTCTCCACATTACCACCGCGCCGGATTTTCCATGCCAGGGCGTGCTCACGCCCCCCGGAACCGATAATAAGCACTCGCATGCGGGTTTCCTCCAGTAATTTCCGGTACTCGGGCATCCTGCCGGACACTTTCAATATATATAAGCGTAGCTTTTTACACGGCAAAAAACAACCGGAGCAGCGGTATCAGCCGCTGGAAGTCACTTTTCTGACCAATAACGTATCGTGCGGCAACACAGCCCGATCCGGCGTCAGCAGTTCCTGCCCCCTGGCGACCAGTGCCGTGCATTCGCGTATGCCAAGGTACTGCAAAAGGCGCCTGACCGTTTTGATTTTGTGCCTGGGAATTTCGAGAATCCGTTCTTCCGGCTGCAGACGGACAGTCACCATGGGAATTTCAAAGGGAAGCTTGCTCATGCATCCACCCCGGGCAAACAGGGCCCTGTTGCAGATTATACAGTATAACAAACCAGATATACTCCAGGTTACGGGAAAAGAAAACCACCGCGGAAGATAATCCGGCTCGGCACTGCTGCCGGGGTGTACACAATACACGGCGCGCTGTTTCCAGAAAGGCAAAAACGGGCAAACTGGAGGGCACAGAGCATGAATCAAAGTATACTAGGACGGAATCCTGCACGCCGTGTCATCAAAATCCAGGAGAGGGCGGGGAATAAAGAGTTATCCGGTACCTCCCCCCTGGGCAGAGTTGCGGAGGTACGCCGCGACCGTGAACTGAGATGCGCGGATAATGTGTGCCCTGCCTACACGCCAAAACTCCGCTCAACAAGCTGTTTCAGCGTGCCGTTCTTTGCCGCAGCCGCCGAGTCAGCCTGAACAAAATTTTTCGTTTCCGCTTTCAGCGCGTCGACCATCTTTTTTACCACCCAACGCGGCGTATAAATCTGGTTAGTCTTTTGTGGCGGGATATAGTCAAAAATATCTTCTGTACGTCTTTCATTGAAATAATTGGCAAGATCGGCCCTTTTTCGCAAAAATTCTTCTATGGAATCGTTAAACACAGTTTCGTCAAAAAGGTGTCCGCCAAAGCGCTTTACCTCGCCGGTATCAGAGTCGGTATACTCCCCTCCGTCCCGCAGGAAACGAAAATCTTCCTCAATAATTTCTGTGAGTTCCTGAAAACCGTCGTCTTCCGTGTACTCATCAAAGTTGGCCAAGGTCAGCTTTTCGTCGCCGTAGGCCATGATAAAACTGGGAATGGTACGGGAAAAGCCGTGCAAATGATCCCTTACCGAATCTTCAACACTTTTCTTTTCGGACTCGCCCTTCCACCGTTCCATCTGACTTATCACTTCGGCGGGCGGCCTGTTCCGGATAATCTCTTCCACGGCGCCATGCAGGGCTTTGTTGAGCACCGTATGCGCCGCGGCCATGGCTTCCTTAAAGGTCTTTTCCGCGACAGAGACTTCTTCCTGTGTCTGCGTACCGGAAAATATGCGCTGACCAGACAGGCGAATACCTGAGTGAGTTAACAGCTGTTTTTCTGCCGGAGAAATATAGAATGCCTATGCCAACTCTTGACCCCCGCCCTACTTTCACTTAGCCTAAGCAGTTGCCGCGTATTATGGCGGCAGTATAAACAATAATCTCCCCTGAACGGGTTTATGAGGTGAGTTCCATGCTTCAGAAAACGGAATACATCTGGTACGATGGCAAACTGGTCCCCTGGGATCAGGCACAGGTTCATGTGCTCGCGCACGGTCTGCATTACGGATCTGGCGTATTTGAAGGGATTCGCGCCTATACATGCGCCGATGGTTCGTCTGCTGTATTTCGTCTCCCTGATCATACAAAACGGCTTATCAATTCAGGGAAAATTCTGGGGATTGCCATTCCTTACACCGCTGAAGATCTGAAAAAGGCCATTGTTGAAACATTAGTGGCAAACAGACTGCCTGAAGGCTATATCCGGCCCCTGTCTTTTGTCGGTTACGGTGAAATGGGCGTTTACCCCGGGGGAAACCCGATAAACACCATTATCGCGGCCTGGCCGTGGGGCGCGTATCTTGGCCCAGAAGCTCTGGAAACGGGCATTCGCGTCAAAACCAGTTCCTTTGCCCGAATGCACGCCAATACGTTGATGAGCAAAGCCAAAGCCGCCGGGAACTACGTCAACTCTATCCTGGCCAAAATGGAAGTCCGGGCAGACGGCTATGACGAAGCTGTTATGCTTGACACCAACGGCTTTGTATCCGAGGCCACGGGTGAAAATATTTTCATTGTGCGCAACGGTATCATCAAAACAACGCCGCTCACTTCCATTCTGGAAGGCATTACCCGGGATTCGATCATCACTATCGCCCGCGATCTCGGCTACAAAGTTGAAGAACAGATGTTTACACGCGATGAACTGTATATCGCTGATGAAGCCTTCTTCAGCGGTACCGCAGCAGAGCTGACCCCCATCCGCGAAGTTGACGGTCGCGTTATTGGCGCCGGCAAAGCAGGGAAAGTTACCAAAATACTGCAGGCGGCCTATTTCAACGCGGTGAAAGGGAACGACCCCAGGTACAGCCACTGGCTGACCAGGTACAGCTTTTAAGATACAGCAGCGTCTGGGGAGGCTGCACTCCCCAGACGCGATTTCCGTAACAGCCATTCACAGATCAGGGTAAACGACGTCCCGCACTGCCGGGTATCCGGTTTCGCATGAACCACGCATCCCTTGCCACACGCTACCGCCCGCAGACATTCGCCGAAGTCGTCGGGCAGGACATCGTCAAAACCATCCTTTCCAATTCCGCTGCCCGGGACAGGGTTGCCCCGGCCTATCTGCTTAGCGGAACACGCGGTGTGGGCAAAACAACTGTTGCCCGCATTTTTGCCAAAGCGCTCAACTGCCGGCACGCCCCCGCCGCCGAACCCTGCAATACGTGCGATCAGTGCCGCAGCATCACCAGCGGCAATTATATAGATGTTGTGGAAATTGACGGCGCTTCTAACCGCGGTATTGAAGATGCCCGCCGCCTGCGTGAACTGACAGCCTATCCGCCCATGATGGGCCGGTATAAAATCTTCATCATTGATGAAGCCCATATGCTTACCCGCGAATCGTTCAACGCGCTCCTAAAAACGCTTGAAGAGCCCCCGGAACGCTTCACCTTTATTTTTGCCACCACAGAAGCGCACAAATTCCCCGTTACAATCACGAGCCGCTGCCAGCACCTGGTGTTTAAGGCCATTCCGGAAGCGCAGCTGGCGGCGCATCTGATCAATATACTGCATAAAGAGGGCATCCCCTTTGAAGAAGGCGCCGTGCGCCTGCTGGCCAGACGCGGCGCCGGCAGCGTACGCGACAGTATGTCTCTGCTGGGGCAAACACTGGCCCTTGGCGGGGATACGCTTACCGAAAGCGCCACGCGTACTGTCCTGGGCCTTGCGGGGCCGGAGATGTACGAACGCCTGCTGTACGCGCTGAAACAGCAGGACTGCATCGCCGTACTTGACATCACGCGGGAGCTGCTGGCGCGTGGTGTGGATCTGGGATTTTTTCTGCGCGAGCTGGCCACCTTATGGCGTAATCTTTTTCTCATTCATCAGATTGGCGCCGCTGTTTCCACGGTTTTAGACATCCCTGAAACGGAAAAAACCCGGCTGATGAAAATTGCGCCCCAATTTGACATCACCTACATTCATGCCGCCTGGCAGATGGTTCTGGAAAGCCAGCGGCAAATCCTCAACAGCCTTGAACCTGCTTCAGCTTTGGAACTTTTGCTGTTGAATATGGCCCTGTTGCCGCGTCTTGTATCCCTAGAGCAGCTTTCCCGGGCAGTTACAGCCCCCCCTGCCCCTTTCGCCCCGGCTGTCACCGTTGCAACAGCAGCCGCCCCGGAAACGCTTCCAGCACAGGTCAAAGCTGCCCCGGCGCCAGACAGGGGCAGCGGAGCCTCTGCCCCCGCAGCCACAGCGACACCTGCCCACACGCCCACAGCAGCGCCGGCTGAGGCAGCGGATGGGCGGCAACTCAATACGGCAACGTCTCCTCAGACAGAAAAAAAAGAAACGGTGTCGGCTGACAGTACGTGGAGCCGTTTCCTTACCTATGTCAAAAATGCTGAGCTGCCCGCTAAATTTCCTCTCCAGGCGCTGCAGGCTGCTCAGGGAACGTTTACCGAAGAGCTGCTTACTCTTGCCCCCGTAAGCTCATTTCAGTACAGGCAGCTCACAGCCCCCGGCTGTACCGCTCTGCTGGATCGGCTTGCGGCAGATTTTGCGCAGCGCCGCATCCGTGTGGATATACAGC
>CAYRKU010000039.1:0-706 GCA_964425055.1 uncultured Lawsonia sp.
CCCGTAAGAGAATAAAGCAAGCCGGCTGGCCCGGAAACAAACACAACCCCCACCAGCAGCAATAATATCAGTGAGAACACTGTCATTACCCTACGGCAGAATGTGCCTAGGGTTGCCCCTACCACATCTGGCAGCGATTTTCCCATGCAGCGCAGCGAAAGCATTCCCGAAAAATAATCATGCACAGCCCCGGCAAACACACTGCCAATGACTATCCAGATCAGAGCTACAGGCCCGTAGAGTGTACCCAAAACCGGCCCAAGTACAGGCCCCGGCCCGGCGATATTCATCAACTGGATCAAAAACATCCGGCCTGGCGTCATTTCAACATAATCAACGCCATCGACCAGTGTGCACACGGGTGTCCTGAGGTTTGCATCTGCTCCAAACACATGTTCAATTATGCGTCCGTAGCCATAATAGCCCAGGGCAAGGCCACTCACGGACAGCAGAAAATATATCCAGGAAGACATATCCTATCCCGAAAAATCTGTGCGGATCTCCGCTGTTGGCAACAGGTACACTCTTATTCCAACCATGACTCTGAACATACGCCACATTGCGTAACAGAACAATAACAATGTTCCTGTACCGCTTACGCTTTGCCAGTTGCTCTCTGAGGCAAAAAAGCCCTTACGATGGTATCGTAAGGGCTTTCTTCCATATGATGGTGGGCCATCGGTGACTTGAACACCGAACCAACTGA
>CAYRKU010000039.1:716-13043 GCA_964425055.1 uncultured Lawsonia sp.
GAACATACCAACCCTGTTTATAATATATTTGCTTCCTATCTGTTCCGTTTGCTGGGCTGCTTTCCCGAATACCACTGCTGAAACAACCTGGTCTGCACAAATGGACTATGGCGGCGACAACAGCTTAAGGGGTACACAATTCATAGTAGCCATTGGCATTACTCTTGCTCCGGGATACTCTACCTACGCTCCGGGATACGTATCAGGGGATGATACGCCAAAGCCTGTCCAAATTACTCTTCATGGGGCAGGAGGCAGCCCTATTTCCGCATCTGTTTTTTACCCCAGGGCTACGGAAAAGGCAGATCCCTTTGATCCCAGCCGAAAACTGCCTGTATATACAGATCACTTCTATATTTTTGTCCGCTTTACAACTGTACCTCGCCCCTGCACGTCTACCCTGTCCATGCTGGTCTGTTCCTCCCGTAACTGTATCCCGGTTAAAGCCACACTACCGCTCACCTTCCCCACACCTCTGCCCGACTTGTACAGTGTGGCCTGGAAAGATGACTATCTGGCATGTACCGCCAGTACATCTTCCTTGCAGGAGCATACTCAACATACTGAATATTCTCTGCCCTCTCTACAGCAACCCTTACCGAATGCCTCAGACTGGAATTTCTCGCCCCGCTCTGCTCAGACCAGTGTACAGCCGGCAGCCTTGGCCAGCGCTGTTGGCTTTGGCTTCCTTGCCGGACTTATTCTCAATATCATGCCGTGTGTACTGCCTGTATTGACCATAAAGCTTTCCGCACTGCTTGCAGCATCCAGATATACTGATAACAAGGCACGTTTAATCCATTTTCGAGAACACAACCTGTGCTTTGCCGCCGGTATCCTCAGCTGTTTTCTGCTCCTGGCTGTTGCTGTAGGTGTGTTTGGACTGGCCTGGGGTGGCCTGTTTCAACATACGTATGTTGTTTTTGGGCTGTTGGTGCTTGTGTTTCTGCTAGCACTGTCACTGTTTGACGTATTCACCCTTCCTGTACTAGATTTAAAAATCCGCGTTTCAGAAACACCTCGTATGCAGGCGTGGTGCAGCGGCTTTGTGGCCACGCTTCTGGCCACGCCATGTAGTGGCCCCCTGCTGGGAGGTGTGCTTGGCTGGGCCGTGCTTCAGCCCCTTTTCAACATCAGTATTGTGTTCGTGGCCACTGGGTTGGGGATGGCCAGTCCCTACCTTATTCTGGCAGCCTGGCCTGGTGCGGCCAGGCATCTACCCAGGCCCGGAGCCTGGACTGAAGTTATCGAACGTCTTGTAGGCTTTTTCCTTATGGGCACGTCCCTGTATCTGCTGTCTATTCTGCCGGAAGCACTGCATTTCAGGGTGCTTGTGGTACTACTTATTACTGCACTTACAGCCTGGATTTGGGGTCATTGGGGCGTAAGTAATACAGCTCGGCGTATCAGCAGCGCTGTCCTTGGCCTGTTCATGCTTGCCGTGACCCTGGGCTGGGCCTTTACACCTCAGGCTCAGCCTCTCCCATGGGTACAATTCAATACAACGGTCTTCCGTAGCTTATGGCAGCGCACCCCCCTGCTGGTGCACTTTACTGCAGACTGGTGCCCCTCCTGCAAAGTTATGGAGCAGACTGTCCTGACACCGTCCCGTTTACAACCGTTTATTAAACAATACGGTATCCGCCTGGTTAAGGTGGACCTTACCCGAAAAAATCATGAAGCAGAGTCTTTGCTCCGCGCCTTAGGCAATGTCAGTATTCCTGTAACGGCAATTTTCCCGGCTGGTACTCTGGCCAGCAGTCCGTTAGTGCTGCGCGATCTGTACACAGCCGCACAACTGGAACATGCCCTTACAACCGCAATTCCTCGGAAGAACTGATGTCTGCCCCCATTGCTCAAACCGCACTCAGACATCTTGAAATTGTCATGGTTGGGACAAAATTTCCCGAAAATGTGGGTATGGCCGTGCGTGCCTGCGCTAATATGGGCTGCACGCACCTTACCCTTGCCGCTCCGTTCAGATGGAATAAGGAAAAAGCTCTGTCCCTGGCCACCCCAAAAGGGGAACCGCTACTTGATACCATTTCCATTCAGCCCGACATGGCCACAGCCCTGCGCCATGCGGTACTGACCATTGGCACTACTGCCCGTACCGGTGGCTGGCGTCAGGGGGTCATCACACCGGAAAAAGCTGCGGAAGAAGCAGCCCCGCTGCTTATGACCGGCAACCGGGTTATTATTGTCTTTGGCCCGGAGGATCACGGGCTGACTAACGAAGAAATCACACAATGCCAGCGCCTGGTCACCATCCCTACTGCCGGGATGGCCTCTTCGCTCAATGTGGCACAGGCCATCCTGATCCTGGTCTATGAATGCATGAAGGCTGTCAGCCGCTGTACCCTCCGGCCCTCACTGCTACCGGAGCAGCGGCCACCAGATCGCCGTATTACCCATCAGGAGCAGGAATTGCTCTACACAAATATTCGAGAAACCTTGCTCGCCATAGATTACCTCAAAAATAATAATCCGGATTATTTTTTGCTGCCCCTACGCCGCTTCCTTGACAAATCAGGGCTGCACCGACATGAATTGGATATGCTTATGGGCATCTGCCGGCAGATCCAAAACCTAAAAAAGCGCTCCCGCGTCTGAAGAAAGTTTTATGCCTACAGCTGTTTCTGTTCAGGACATCAGGCTCTGGAGCCGACATGCCGGATTTACCCTCCCTGAAAATGCTCTGTTGCCCCTTAGTGGCTACCTTGATTTGCTTATGCGCTGGAACAGGGTCATAAACCTTGTGGGCACTCAATCTGCAGAAGCAACCTTTGCCACATTGATTGTAGACAGTTTGCACCTGGCCGACTTCCTCAGGCAAAACACGGTGCTCAACATTCCGCCTGAATGTACATGCTGGGACCTGGGGTCCGGAGCCGGTTTACCCGGTATTCCCCTGCGTATGATCTGGGCACAGGGTACGTATTGGCTGGTGGAATCGCGGGAGAAGCGTTCTCTCTTCCTTTCCATCGCTCTTGCCCGTTTTCCATTGGCTGGCACACGTGTGTTCTGTGGTCGGGCCGAAGCCTTTATGGCCGGGCCTCCGCCCCGTACAGCTGATCTTATTATCAGCCGCGCCTTTATGCCCTGGCCGGCTCTCCTCCAACTGGTTCGGTCAGTGCTCAGGCCTGGTGGGACCATTATCCTGCTGTTACGAGAAGATATCCGCCACATGCCCCTTTGGCCACAAACAGCCAGGCTTTGGTCACTCTCAGCCAGTACGGCCTACGCTGTTGCCTCGCATACACGGTATTTATGCGCACTCAGCCCTACTTGACGTTCACCGTACATATTTTCTCGGCAAACTCATAATTAGAGGAAGCCCATGGAACTGTACGAAGCCATTAACAAACAACGGACTGTACTGGGATGAAATAAAATACCCGCCTACTGCGAAGTTTTGGATCGGATACCTGCAGCTGGGCTGAAGGCCCCATACACAATCATAAACGGAATTGATCAGTTATATCGTTCTGTATACTTATGGAAGGAAAAAAAATGCACTGCAGTTTGTCAAAGCCTGTCACGTGAGTGAATACGGAAAATCCGCCATTGCAGTCCCAGACAGCATACCGCAGGATATAGGCCTGTACTCTACCTCGAAAATGCAGCATGCTGCTGACAGCGCCATGTGATGAGCCCTCTGTTAAAGGAAGAAGGGTGGCATTTACACACGCAAAATACATCGCTATGTTAAACAGTTTCGCCTCGATATGATGCGTAATTGAAAAATGTTTTCTGGCCGCAACAGCAGAGGCCTTGGTCTGCGCGTTCCTGTTGGAAAGGAGGAAAAGTGTCTTTACGATACCGAATGTGCCGGGAGGCTGTGCCAGCCTGCTATATTGAACCCAATCTGGCTAATACATCGAATATGGGGAGATGACAGGCCCGGCTATGATCATTAATACTGGTGGAAGAACCGATACCGTTCAGTATTATACACCATGGCTGCTGAACCGTTTTGCCGCAGGATATGTACTGACACGCAATCCCCTGTTTCCACATAAAATCAACAGATATGAACTGACACCGGATACGGTGGACTGTGTGGTGTTCTGTTCCAAAAACTACAGTCCCATTTTGCCGCGCCTTAAGGAAATAACGGATAAATTCAATACGTATTTTCATTACACCATCACGGCCTATGGCCGGGATATTGAGCCGGGAGTGCCGGATATTGATGAAAGCATGGATACGCTAATCCGGCTCTCGCGCCTTGTGGGCTGGCGACGTGTGGCCTGGCGGTATGATCCGGTTTTTCTGACTGCCAAATACACTCCTGCTGTTCATCTGCAAATTTTTTCCCGCATGGCTGCCAGGCTGGCGCCTTATATCGACCGCTGCATCTTCAGCTTTGTGGAAATTTATAAAAAACTAGAACGGAACATGCCGGAGCTTTCCCCTATGTCTCTGGCTGAAATGGATGCATTGGCCAAAGGCCTGGGAAGTGTTGCCGGGAAACAGGGTATCCATATCCAGACCTGTGGCACTAATGGCAATTATAGCCGGTACGGTATTCATATGTCCGGCTGCATGACCTTGAATATTTTAGGCAGAGCAAATGGGATACACTTTAAAAATCTCAAGCACAAAGGTATGCGCCGTGGCTGCCACTGCATTGAAAGCAGGGATATTGGCGCATACAACACCTGTATCAATGGCTGCAAATATTGCTATGCCAATACAACTCCCCAAATAGCCCTGCAAAATTATCACCTACATGATCCAGACGGCTCCCTGCTTATCGGGCAAGTCGGGCCTGAGGACATCATTACACAGGGTACACAGTATTCCTTTTCAGACAAAAAACAACATTCATTACTGTACCAGTAATATACCGACATAGTGCCAAAGCCAGTTACGGCCGGATGTGCTGCTGTGCCATCCAGGCGCTGACCAAGGCTTCCATGCCCGTGTAATCATCAGGCAAAAACCAGTGGATGCGGGGATCGGCGTTAAACCAGGTGAGCTGGCGCTTGGCATAGGCCCGGGTGTTTTTCAGCCACAAGGCGCAGGCATCATCCAACGACAGCTTTTTTTGCAGATACAGGAGTAGCTCCCTGCAGCCTATGCTCGACCAGCCGGGGGCTGTTGCCTCAGGAAGGCGTTGCCATTCCCGTTGAGCTTCGGCCAGGGCTCCGGCGGCAAGCATTTTTTGGATACGTATATCCAAAGCGGGCTCAAGCTGGCTGAGGGGAATTTTAATTCCAATGCGTAATACAACATAATCGGCCGGGGACACAGTCTGCTGATGCCACAGAGAAAACGTCCGCCCAGTATATTCAAACACGGCAAGGGCACGTACAACCCGCTGTCGATCATGCGGGTGGATGCGGGCCGCGTAGGTCGGATCTACCTTAACCAAACGGGCATACAGATCTGCTCCGTGACCGTCCATGTATTGGAACATAAGGTCTTGGGTATATGCATCCGGAACAGCGGGAACATCCGCAATGCCATCAAAAAGGGCACGCAAATAGAGCCCGGTTCCACCAGTTATCAGTGGCAGATGTGTGGCGGTAATGGCCTGCCGGGCAAGAAGGATCCACTGCCCTGCCGACATACGCTGCCCTGCAGGTAAAAAACCGTACAGCCAATGAGGGCAGGCAGCACGTTCCTGCCCGGAAGGTTGTGCGGTGATGATGGGGAAGGCCGTGTACAGCTGCCGCGAATCACAGTTTATGATACTGCAATGGAAATAACGGGCCAAATGGATGGCAGCAGCTGTTTTGCCCACGCCGGTAGGGCCAACAAGGCAGAGAACCCGCTTCATACAGTTTCAGGTTCATCCTCATCAAAGGCTGCGTCCAGCAGTCCGGGTAAAGGGAGTGGGAAGACAGGATCACTTGGTTGATGTGGCGGGCCAAAGCGATCGCGCAGGCACTGCAGAACATGATCCGGAACAAGCCCCCGAACATCGCCTCCAAGGTTGGAAACTGTTTTGACAATAGTTGAGCTGATATACATCCAGCGATAGTCGGAAATAAGAAACAGCGTTTCGATATCCGGCCGCAATTTGTGATTGATCAGAGCAATTTGAAATTCATACTCAAAGTCAGAAACTGCCCTCAGCCCGCGTAAAACAGTGCGCACATTACGTCTGGCAACATATTCAACAAGAAGGCCATGAAAAGGCTCTACAGTAATGGCCGGCTCTTCGGCAAAAACTGTTTCGGCCATGGCGACACGCTCTTCCAAACTAAACAAGGGGTTTTTCCCGGTATCTGAAGCAACGGCCACAATAACGCGATCAAACATATGCAGGCCGCGCCGGATAATGTTGACATGCCCGTTAGTTAACGGATCGAATGTTCCGGGGTAAATCACAACCCGCTTGGAGGAATATGCCATAGCAGTATCCGTGTTTGTCCGTAGGTTCTGTCTGTTTCCAGTTTAAGCCTGGTATGGATAGAAGCTGCGTCAATATGCAGCTTTTCCTCAGCTTCTGCAAGAAGATACCCATCGGCGACAAGCCAGCCACCCCGCATAACGGCCTTCAGTGCCGGGATAAGCCTATTTTGCTCATAGGGCGGGTCCACAAAAATAATATCAAAAGGCTGGTAACACTGGCTACGTATAAACCTGCCAACATCTTCTTCCACCACCTGGCAGCGATCGTTAAAGCCAAGTTTTTCGATACTCTCCCGCAGGCAGTTGGCAGCCGCTGCTTCTTTTTCCACAAGGCAGGCATAGTCTGCACCGCGGCTTAGTGCTTCAAAGCTCAGGCTGCCGCTGCCGGCAAAAAGATCCAGTACCCTTAATCCGGGCCATATTATCCCCCGTGAAGCAAGCATAGAAAAAAGAGCACTGCGCACCCGGGCAGTTGCCGGGCGATACCCGGGCCCTTCTGCTGTTTTGAATATCCGCCCACCAAGGGCACCGGCTATAATACGCATGCATACTCCACTTTTACAGAATGTGTGATCCTACAGGCTTGTGAGTACTGAAAGAATACCTTTGTTCACTTCCAAAACACGTTCCCGAATGTCCATCTGCTCTTCCCATGGCAGTTCGGTGACATTATGCAGCCTGGCGCGCAGTTGAGACATGGAGGCTTCGGTAGTGGAAAGCAGAAAATCCCAGTCGACCGTGCGGTTCAGCGGTGAAACGGCAGTCGTTATCTGCGGTGCTGTACCAGCTGTAAGCTCCATCTCTTCCAAATAACCGGGAATGCTTACAGGGAGGTTATATTTATCACGAATGCACTGGGCAAGGGTTTGCTGGGCTTTTTCTTCCCCGTGCACCAGTACAACCTGCAGTCCCGGATGCTCGATCTGGCCAAGCCATTGAAGAAGTTGATCCTGCCCGGCATGGGCAGAAAAGCCGCCAATGGTAAATACTTTGGCTTTTACGGCCACATCTTCATTAAACAGCCTGATGGATTGAGCGCCGTTAACGATTTTACGGCCAAGGGTCCCAATTCCCTGATAACCAACAAATACAATACTGGCACCTTGGCGCCACACATTGTGACGCAAATGATGCCTAATGCGGCCGGCATTGCACATACCGCTAGCCGAAATGATGATCGCTGCCCCCTGCAGGGTGTTCAACGCCTGCGATTCCACGGCATTGAGGGTAAAATGAACATTGGGCAGCAAGGCCATGTTTTCGGAAATGAAAACTTCCGGTGTATCTAGGTAATCTTTAAAATTGTGGAACACTTCTGTAGCGCGGATGGCAAGGGGGCTATCCACATAAATAGGGATATCAGCCGGGAGTTTGCCCCGCTGGGAGAGTAAACACAGACAGTACAGAATTTCCTGCGTCCGACCTACAGCAAAGGCCGGAATGATGACCTTTTCGTGCCTGGCATAACTGTAGGCAATGGCCTCGGCCAGTTCATCAAGCGTGGCATCTTCGTCTTTATGATTGCGATCACCATAGGTACTTTCCATAAACAGATAATCCGCTTTGGCCGGCACAGAAGGATCGTGCATCAATAATGTACCGGGGCGGCCCAGATCGCCGGAAAATATCAGCCGGGTTGTTTTTCCGCCTTCGGTAATGGTCAGCTCAACAAAGGCAGAGCCCAAAATATGGCCAGCATCTCCATACGTTACTCTGATACCGGGATGTGGTTCGAAGGGGGTGTTGTAGGCAACCTCTCGGAAATGATCGGGAACTTTCTGAGCATCTTCAACCGTATACAAAGGCAGTATGGACTCCTGATCCGGCTGGCCACTGTGCCGGGCCAGTTTTTTACGCTTCCATTCTGTATCCATTTCCTGAATATGGGCACTGTCTTCCAACATAAGCGCAGCAAGTGCAGCTGTGGGTGAAGTGCAATAGATAGGCCCTCTGAACCCGGCACTAATAATGCGAGGCAACAGACCGGAATGATCAATATGAGCGTGTGTAAGCAACATAAAATCCAGGGATTGGGGCGTATACACTTCTGTTGCAAAATTACGCTCTTCTATAGCGCTGTTGCCTTGGTGCATGCCGCAATCAATAGTAAAACGCGCACCGCAGGCTTCAATGAGAAAACATGACCCCGTAACCGTTTGTGCCGCTCCAAGAAAAAGTATTTTCATGATTGCTCCAAAAAGAATACGTTTATCCACACACCATACCAACTGAAATATAACAGATGGGAAAGGAACACAAAAAGCCTGGCCCTTAAGAATTTATACCCGCAATACTGCGTGAAAGACAAGTGAATATTTGGCAGAATACCTGAAATGAGGAACAGAATGAGTTGCTCCCAATTTGATACTAGAGTAGATGTAAATGAAACCATGGACAATCAACCAGTTGAGGCAATACGTATGACACAGTCCAACATAGATTTTATGTCTATCAGTGAATCGTGGCGCATGTTCCGCATTGTTTCAGAAATTGTGGATGGATTTGAAACCATGGGCGAACTTGGCCCATGTGTCTCCATATTCGGCTCTGCCCGTGCCGGTGCGGATACAGAGCTATATAAGGATGCTGAAAAACTTGCCAGCCTGCTGGTAAAAGCCGGCTATGGCGTGATCACCGGTGGGGGACCTGGATTGATGGAAGCAGCAAACAAAGGAGCAAATGAAGCCGGTGGCACCTCAGCCGGGCTGCACATTCACCTTCCGCATGAGCAAGCTTGCAATAAATACATCAACGTTCGCAGCGATTATCGCTACTTTTTTGTGCGTAAGCTTATGTTTATAAAATACGCGCTGGCCTATGTGGTGATGCCAGGAGGTATGGGAACCATTGACGAGCTTTCAGAAGCGTTTGTCCTGGCCCAAACCAGGCGCATCAAACCCTTCCCCATTATTCTGTACAAAAGAACCTTCTGGAATGGCCTGCTGGAGTGGATACACAGCACTATGGTCCATGAGGGCTTTATTTCCAATGATGAAATTGATACCTACATCACGCTGTGTGATACGCCGGAAGAAATTGTTCAGGAAATTCGGCATAGGGTTATACTGTAATTAATTACCCGTTAAAATACTGTGTCCAAAACTCAAGAGGTCAGTGTTCAAGGACCAGTCCCCACCCCGCCACTGAGATATACTTGTTGGGAAGATGTGATGCAGCTTGCCCTGCATGAGGCAGCTATTGCTGCTGCTGAGGGGGAGGTTCCTGTAGGAGCTGTGGTGTTGACAGCTCAGGGGCATATTATCGGCCGGGGACACAATTGCTCCATAACCTGTGGGGATCCATGTGGCCATGCTGAAATAGCTGCCCTGCGTGCAGCCGGAAATGAAGTGGGCAATTATAGACTCAATGGATGCCTTATGGCAGTAACACTGGAACCTTGTTTGATGTGTACCGGCGCACTGGTACACGCTAGGCTTGCTGGGCTTGTGTATGGTGCCGTTGATATGCAATCCGGGGCAGTCGAGTCGTGCTTTAACGGGCTCGATCTGCCCTTTTTAAATCATCGCGTCTGGCATATGGGAGGAATTGCCCGAAAGCAGTGTACCGCCATGTTGCAGAAATTTTTTCGGAATACCCGCAATAGTCAGCACAGGGCAATTTTGTAGTCGGCGCATACTACTGGTACTGCAGTATGCGCCTGATTGTTTTAATTTACAGGCCTAAATGGTGAAATGGCCCGCAGACGTTCTATAATAGCTGGCAGCTTTTTCACCACATAGTCGATTTCTGGCTCTGACGTATACCGCGAGAGCGAAAACCGGATAGAGCCGTGAGCATAGGTAAAAGGAACGCCCATGGCCCGTAATACGTGGGAAGGCTCCAGACTGCCTGATGTACATGCCGAACCTGAGCTGGCACAAATGCCAAGTTCATCCATCAGCAGGAGGATGGCCTCACCTTCAACAGCTTCAAAGGCAATATTGCAGGTATTGGGCAGGCGGTGTTCCCTGTCTCCATTAACAATGGCATTGGGGATGGCCGCAAGCAACCCCTGCTCCAGCATGTCCCTCAAGGCTGGAACACGGGTATTTTCTTCTTCCTGATACCTGAGGGCAAGCTCACAGGCAGTCCCCAGACCAACAATGTAGGGAGAATTTTCCGTACCGGCCCGACGACCACGTTCCTGATGACCACCGCGCAGGAAGGGAATAAACCGTGTTCCTCTGCGCACATACAACACACCAATGCCTTTAGGCGCATGAAGTTTGTGCCCGGACAGAGATAAAAAACTGATGGGTGTAGAGGCCAAGTTGATGGGCAGCTTACCTACTGCCTGCACAGCATCGGTATGAAACAGGATATCTCGCTCCCGTACCATATCAGCAATGGTCGATATGGGGAAAACTGTGCCTGTTTCATTATTGGCGTACATTATGGACACAATTGCCGTGTCACTGCGCATGGCTGCAGCGAGCTCGTTGAGATCAAGCCGGCCTTTTTCATCCACGCCAAGCCAGGTGACTTCATAACCTTTGGTTTCTAAATACTGGCACAGGGCAATAACTGCCGGATGTTCCACACGGGTGGTGATTATGTGATGTTTTTCTGGCTGAGAATGCAAGGCGGAAAGAATGGCTGTGGAATCGCTTTCTGTACCGCAGGAAGTAAAGATAATTTCTTCTGGAGAAGCTCCAAGTAGTGCCGCAACTTTTTCCCTGGCCTCACGGATACTTTTACCTACCTGCCCACCAAAGGTATGCATGCTGGATGCATTGCCGTATTTTTCCGTAAAAAACGGAATCATACTTTCAAAAACTTCAGGGGCAACCCATGTTGTTGCGTTATTATCAAGGTAGATAGTGCTCATGATTTGACCTCTTCCACCACAATTTCGGGCTCCACCTGTTCACGCAGAATTTTTTCAACCAAATCCGTGAGAGTTACAGAACGAGAACGGCAACTTGAGCACTGCCCTCTAAGCGCAACAACCACCTTGTGACCATCAACATCCACCAGTTCAATGCTGCCACCATCGGCAGCCAAACGAGGTTTTACCTCAGCTTCCAGTGCCTGCATCACTTTCTGCATACGCTGTACATTTGTCATACGTAGTTTGGGCCTGATGTTAAATTCTTTCAAACGCGGCCTGCCATGCTCTTCATGAAGAATAGCCTGAATGGTTTCAATACAATCGCCGCAACCGCCACCGGCTTTGGTGTAGTTGGTAACTTCTTCGACAGTTTTCAGGTTATTTTCCTGAATCGCCCGCCTGATTTGGACATCGGATACACCAAAACATTTGCAAACCAGTGTGCCCTCTTCAACAGGCTGCAGGGGGGCTTCCCCACGCCAGTTACGCAGGGCAGCCTCCAGTGCTTCCTGCCCCATAACGGAGCAATGCATTTTTTCCTTTGGAAGTCCACCAAGATAGGTGGCGATATCTTTATTGGTTATTTTTATCGCCTCATCAACGCTTTTGCCCTTAATCAGCTCAGTTAATGCAGAACTTGAAGCAATGGCACTGGCACAACCAAAGGTTTGGAAAGAAGCATCCTGGATAATGCCATTGGCATCAATTTTCAGGTACAATTTGAGTGCATCACCACACGCCAGACTGCCAACTTCGCCTATGGCATTGGCATTGGGCAGTTCCCCAACATTGCGCGGATGCAGAAAATGTTCCCGAACTGTGTCTGTATAATCCCACATGAGTGCCTCCTGAAAAATTTACTATAAATCCGATCTGCCTTCGGAAAATCCTGGATAGATACGCGTTATACTATAAATATGCTTTTCAATAAGGGAAGGCCTTACAGAATTACGGCATCCTGAATCTGCTGCCTGGCTGTAGTGCACCCAGCTGACAGTCAGGATGTCTGTGCAGACACACAAAAAAATGAACAAAAACAGCATAATTCTAACGCATGTTCTGGTGCCGGAGACGGGATTTGAACCCGTACGTTCGCGAGAACCGGGGATTTTAAGTCCCCTGTGTCTACC
>CAYRKU010000040.1:0-904 GCA_964425055.1 uncultured Lawsonia sp.
GGTGGCCTGGGCGTTGCGGGTATCAGTATTGGTCATACTTTGTACAACAATGGGTGCGCCACCTCCGATAGAAACATCGCCCAGAGTAAGGTTACGGGTTTTTTTGCGTGTAATCTGCATATTATTTCCTGATGCAGAAAGCCCTGCCCCAGGCGGGACAGGGCTTTTAAGCTTAGGGAGTTGGTTGCTGGTCAATACCCGAGTTTTTTACGTTGCTCGATGAGTGCGGCAGCCTGTTCTTCAAACGTGGCAAAGCCGGATTGGTGCAGGGCATCGTTTACGGTTTCATCCCATGCCCAGGTAGCGTAAATGACCGGCTTGTGGAATAAGGCGCGGAAGGTGTTGACTGCCTTACGGGCTGCTGCTTCCCGGCTGGTATCCAGGCAATCATGCAGCATGGAGTGCAGGCGGGAGCGTTCAGCCTGATACCAGCCAAGAATTTTTTCCGGTTGGTCCACCTGAGCGGCAATGGCAGGGTAACCGTTCTTTTCCAGCAATTTTGCCAGATTTGTTTGGTGCTTTTGGGCCAGCCAGCTGCCAAGGCCGGAAGCTGGGATGTTAAGTGCTTCGGTAGCGGCAAAGTCATGCTTGGTGCGGAAATATGTATCTGGAACTACCGATGCGGAAGAGATACCCGCAATGGCAACAAGGCCGCGCAAAATTTCACTGTTGGCCACGCCCTGGCCGCAGAACCCAACCTTTTTGCCGTATTTTTGCCCGGTAAAGATTGTGGTAAGGATAGCCCAGATGACGGCCGGATCTTCTTCATCATAGATATGCGACAGGGATGAATTGTCGCGGTCAGTGGCCAGTACCATCTGGGTCATGTCATTGGAACCAATGGAGAATCCATCGAATTCCTGAATGAACTGGCGGGCAAGGATGGCGTTGGAAGGTAGCTCAG
>CAYRKU010000040.1:914-2022 GCA_964425055.1 uncultured Lawsonia sp.
TCAGACATGAGGATGATTTTCAGATCGTCTTCACCGCTGCGCACGTTGTGGACTTCGCTGAGATAGTCGCGCATGGCCCGGGCTTCTTCCAACGTACGCACAAAGGGGAGCATCAGCTGGAGGTTACGGGCACCGTATGTAGAGCGGGCTTCTTTGAAGGCTTCAATTTCCCAGTCATGAATATTACGGGAAACGCCGCGATACCCAAGCATGGGGTTGTCTTCGTGTTCCTCAAAGAGGATACCTCCCAAAAGGTTACGGTATTCGTTGGACTTGAAGTCAGTTGTACGGTAGACAATGGGTTTACCGTAAAAGGCCATGGCAAACAAGGCCAGACTTTGGGACAGGGTTTGCACATAGTGCTCATGGCCGGTTCTGTGGCCACGGCTGCGGATAAGTGTGCCAATAGATCCGGAAATGGCCTGTAATGATGCAATGTCACTGGCAAGGCCACAGCGGGCACCCACATCTTCACGCAGGGCAGTAATCCGGCGCATGGTTTCCTGTACCTTGGGGTTCATGGCCGCATAGCCAACGACATCGGTAATTTCTTTCTCGATAACAGCTCGGCGGGCCTTGCCTTCGGCTTTGTCGCTGGAAAGGGTCATCAATTCGTCCTGATAACCCATGATAATACGGACATGTTCGGTGAGGTCTGCCGATGTTTCCAGTATGGAGAAGTAGCGGGCTGCCCGCTCCGTGTATTCATCAAGCAATTTTTCCACTTCGCGCATGCGTCGGTACACAGCCATGATTTCTTCCGGTGTACGCATGTCGTCTTTATTGGAAAGTTTGTCCAACTCTTCCGCCAAGCCGGAAACCTGGCCTACATGTTCGCGCAAGCGCAGATCCAGAGAAATAAGACCGGCATCTAGCTGCTCACGCATGGTTTTTCGTAGCTGACCCTCCAGCTCATTAACTTTTTTCTGGACAATAAGTTCCAACTCTCCGTTATCAAACGCTTCAAGCGCGGCAGGGTGTACGCCCACATTGCCAAGCATGAACTCGGCGCGCAGCAGGCCTACCTCAAAATCGGGCACACTGCGCAGGCGGGAGAGGAAGAGCGCCTGGCCTACATCCGCAAGGACAAGGCCCACATGGGTTTTGG
>CAYRKU010000040.1:2032-7337 GCA_964425055.1 uncultured Lawsonia sp.
TTGGTGGCCGGAAGTTTGGTCACATTCATTTCACCGCCAACTGCCCGCAGGGGAAGTAACCCGCGGTAAACGCACCCGCGCGTGCCGTCTACGGTAACATCAAGTCCGTCTAAGGCCTGGATGCCAACGGCATTTTGGATACCGATAACGGCAGCTATGCCCAGTTCGCGTGAAGTTATGGCCGCGTGGCTGGTATCACCGCCAACATCGGCAATAATGGCAGAGGCAACGCGCATCCCGGGTACCATGTCCGGGTCAGTACGTTCGGCGGCGAGTATATCCCCTTTATGGACTTTATTCAGTTCAAGTGCGGAGCGGAGGTAACGGACTTTACCTTGGCCGGCGCCACGGGATGCACCGTTGCCTGTAAGCAGTACGTCTGCGGTAGCAGCTGCTTTAGGATCTACTTCACGCCGGTGCATGAAAATGGTGTTGGGATGGAGATGAAATTCCTCATTCCAGCGGGTTTCAGGCCTAGCCTGCACAAACCAGAGTACGCCCTTGGAGTCGATGCAGAATTCGGTATCCATGATCATGCCGCCGTAAGCCCGGCTGATAGAACGTACACCTTTGGCTACCTGTTCTGCCTGGGTGGACGTAAGCGCCCAAAGCATGGATTCGCGATCCGGCACTGCAACACGCTTGGTGCCGCCGTTTTCATCATAAATAATCTTGGCTGTTTTGCTGCCCATGAAGCGAACAACTGCTTCCATGCCGTCATCACGCTGATAAACATACATTTTGTCCGGTGTGACCATGCCGCCCACAACAGCTTCACCAAGGCCATAGCTGGCATCTATGCTGACCAGATCGTTACGTGTAGTGCCGCGGCAGCCAGTGGCTGTATCAGCACTGAAGGCTGTACCCGCAACCACGGGGTTGATCATGCGCATGATACAGACGGACAGGGACGTATTTTCAATAGACCATTCATGCTTGGCCTGAGTGGCAAGGTTTTCATCACCTGTTGTTTCAGACTGGGTAAGTGCATCAAGAATAGCTTCAAGCCGGTAAATCATGGAACGCAGATTGTAGGCCGAGGCACAGTCCCAATGATAGGCAAGAACAACGGCATCGTCTCCAACCATGTTCAAGAAGGTATCCTGCAGGCCGGCAAAGGCCTTTTTGCGGGAGTCTTCACCAGCAGCGGAAGAACGTACGGCCACGGGGACGTTATCCTCCTCTGCTTCGGCACAAATGGCACGGTAGGCAGTACGGACAGCAACATCCACTTCTTTTGGCAGAGGTGAGCACAAAATGGCAGCCTGCACCATAATTGAGCGCTTGCGCAACTGGTCAATGCCTTCTTGGGATGAGGCAAAGCCATCAACAACATTATTGATAAAGGTACGTAGCCGGATGCGTGGCAACTCGGGCGAAGCCTCGGCAGCCTTGCGGATATCTGCGGCCACGCCGCGCACGAATTCCGGCAGGAATTCATGATGATTAGTGACTTTTTCTGAACTCCAGTCAACCCTGTTGTAGGCTTCATCAACCATAGATCGAATCAGGGCCGCGCACACAGTACATTCATCAAGTAGCATATGGAACGCAGTGGATGAAATGGCCCGGAATTGTGGTGTGCGTACGCCCGGAACGCGACTGATCAGTGATGTATTGTAGTTTTTGCCGCCGACCAGCAGTTCTGCGCTTTCTCCAATGCTGACGATATCCGCGCCGGTGAGAACCAGCTGTGTCTGAATATCGTCCACCGAGGCGTTGGGTTTTCGCTTTTTGGTCGTGGAAGAAATGTTAGACATGATGTGTGCCTCCCAGATATACTTGATGCAATCAGTTATTATGAGAGATGCTGCCGTGTACCGCAATAGGGGCAGAATTCAATACCCTCAAGCGGCAGTGGGCGGCCGCAGGCCTCGTTTGTGCAGATGTGGGGAACCGGGCCGAGTTCTACAATAAGTTCCCCTTCACGGACCGTGACCATCTGCCTGGTTTCCTTATAATCTGCTGTCTTGAGCACTCGTTTTACAATTCCATCCACTGGAGCAAGAACGGCCTTTTCCTGTTTCATTATTGAAATATTAAATAACTCTTCACCCATTTTGACGATATCGCCTGGGGTAACGTACATCACCCAAAGGTCGCCATTACTGGGGGAAGCTACCTGATATTTATTCGCGGGATCAGCCATGGGGATGCCTGATGCCCCGCTATTTTTGGCCTGTGCCACCTTGACGTTTCGACTGAGCATTTCCGAGTCCAGCACATAGCGGACTTCGGTTTCACCGGCATCGTTTACCGGAGACATACTGATGAGCAGGAACTGGTGGGGTTTGCCGGAGGAGTCATTAAAGCTGATTTCTTCGCCTACCTGGGCGCCTTCAAACCATACCGCCAGGGGCAGTTGATTGGGATCTCCGTATTTGGTCCGGAACTGAATCGTTTTAACAGCATCCCCGGGGTGATTGAGGTACATGACCAGCTCTTCCGGAGTGGGGTCGCGCTTGATTATATCGCGGAATACCTTACGTTCAGCCTCTACATCAATATCTACCAGCTTTTCCAGCGGGGAATGATCGGTACGCTCGGCAATAGCCTGTTTCCAGGTATTGCCAAAGGCGCTTTGGTACACCCAGTCCGGCGGGAAGCCCAGTGGGAGCTTGCCAAATTTGCCAAGCAGGAGGTTGCGGAAGGCATCGTTGCAATCTTGATAGAGTGCCAGCCGGGCTTTTTTGGTGCCTTCGCTCAGTTGCTCTTCCGGAACCTGATTGACGCGATCGAGTACGCCCAGAAGGAAGCGCACTTCTTCTTCTCCACCACGTTTGTAGGCACCGGTAACGGCCAGGAAGGCTGTATTCCAGGTGATCTGAGAGCCGGGGGTTACGTCATGATATCTCACAACTTTGCGCGTGCCGGCCAGGAACCGGAGCATGTGGGGAAGCAGGTGGATGTAGCCCTGCTTCATGGCCCCTTCCTGTGAAGAAGAGGTTGCGCCACCGGGCATGGCATGTTCCACGGCGTCGTGATCGATCCCCTGGAAATATGGGCCGCAATAGCGATCGTAATAGGGAATAACCTGCTTCAGGACGTAGTTGGCCTGGCGAATCATTTCTTTATTCAGGTTGACCGTAAGTCCCAGCTCGCCTTCCATATAGGCTGCAGTTGCAAGGGTATCGCCCTGGCCATAACTGCGGACGCAGGCGCCGAGGTTTGTATCCACAATATGCACGCCAGCCTTGGCAGCGGCCCCTACAGCAGGGACAAACAGTCCATCGGTAGTGTGCCTGTGGTAATGGAGTACCAGATCGGGCCAGCGTTTGCGCAGTTCGTGGACCAGGTTTGAGATAAAGCGTGGCGGGCAAACCCCGGCCATATCTTTAAGCCCCAAAATGAGCTGACGGGATGTGGCCCCTTCGCTCAGTCCGGCAACTTCGGCATTCATATGCAGGATAGTTTCGGCCACGCTCAGATAGTGTTCAACAGTAAAACCGCTGGCCCAGGAAAGTGAGATGGCCGGTTCAAATACCACATCTTTGCGTGCCATAACCACTTCGGCCAGGGGACGCATGTTGTCGATATGGTTTAAAAAGTCAAAGCAGCGAATGATTTGGTAATTATCACAGATCATTTCGCCGGTAATGCGCATGAGGTTTTTGGGCTGCGGGCTGTAGCCAAGAATATTGGTGGAGCGGACCAGGATTTGTTTTAGAGTTTTGGGGGCAAAATGGTTCCATTCCTGCGCTTCGGAGAATGGATAGGTCATGTTGGCCATCATGGCTACATGAAAATGGGCCCCGCCGCCGTTCTCCAGTGAGAAAAACCTACAGTTGTCCAGGTAGGGGCCAACCATTCTGTCTTCAGCTAGGCGGAAACGGTTACCGCTGTTGGACTGTGTGGCATCACGGGTAGTGGTGTCAGTAAAATGGATCTTGTTGCTATCCCGCACATAGTCAAGCAGGGCAAGGCGATCACCACGCGGGTAGGGTGAGGCCTCTTTCAACTGCCTTTGCGGAATGGATGGCAGGATCACGTTTTGCCGGGGCAGGCGCGGTGTATCCTTAGTACGATATTCACCCAGCTGCACGTGTGGGTTATAGCCCTTTGCCGAAATTTCCGCCAAAAGGTAGGAAAGACGTTCGCTTTCCGGCTCGATATCCGCGTAATTCAACAACTCTGGGGCAGACTGGATAAAGTTTGTATTGAAATTTCCGGCACGGAAGCGGGGATGCCGGATAACCTGCTGGAAGAATGGTATGGTGGTTTTGAGCCCGCCCACAGTGTATTCAGTAAGAGCCCGCTCCATAATACCGAGAACTTTTTCCCAGTCATTCCCATAAGCAATAAGCAGCGAACCGGCAGAGTCATAATTGGGGGGAAATTCATAGCCGGCGGACAGGTTGGAATCAATGCGTACGCCGGGCCCACCGGGGGAAACATATCGTGTAATCAGGCCTGAATTGGGCGCGAAGTCGTTTTGTGGATCTTCGCAGTTAATACGTACCTGCATGGCCACATGCGCTGGGGTGGTAACCTTTTCACTCAGGCGGAGTTGGGCACCAAAGGCAATGGCAATCTGCTCTTCTACAAGGTCAACACCATAGCGGGATTCGGTGATGCCATGTTCCACCTGCAGGCGGGTGTTGACTTCAATAAGGAAAGGTTCACCTTCAGAAGTAACCAGAAATTCCACTGTGGCCAGGGAATAATAACCCACAGCCCTGACCAGCATCCGGGCATATTCCTTCAGGCGTTCACGCAGATCATGTGTGATACCCGGCCAGGGAGAGGGGGTGATTTCCACCAGCTTCTGGTGATTGCGCTGTACTGAGCAGTCACGCTCGTCAAAGGCGAACACATTTCCGTACTGGTCCGCAATAACCTGAATTTCAATATGTCGTACTGATTCCAGATAGTTTTCTACATACAGATGGGGGTTACCAAAAGAAGCTTGGGCCATAGTTGAGGCTTTGAAGAAGGCATCTTCAAGTTCCTGTGGCTCGCGGACAATAAAAATACCGCGACCGCCTCCTCCACCTTCGGCTTTAAGCATAACGGGGAAGGTAATTTCTTCAATTACTCTGCGGGCATCAGGTATATCAACAGCCCCTTCAGAACCGGGCACAACGGGTATGCCAAGATTCTTTGCCAGCTTGCGAACCTGCACTTTATTGCCTAGCAAATTCATGGATTCAGCCGCGGAACCGATAAAAACGATGCCGGCCTCTTTGCATTTTTGCGGAAAACGTTCATCTTCGGATGCAAATCCCCATCCGGGATGAATAGCGATGATACCGTGTTGCTTGGCTTTGTTGATGATGAGATCGAGATCAAGATACGCGCGCGCATC
>CAYRKU010000040.1:7347-12939 GCA_964425055.1 uncultured Lawsonia sp.
CAGTCATCACCGGGATTGCAGCAAAGCGTTCGCGAATAGCCCGGCAGATACGTCGGGCCGGGATTCCACGGTTGGCTACAAGAATAGGTTTGCCCCGGACTTCATCCAACACTTCTTCAAACGTTTTGGCGGGCATGCATATAACCTTATCAGTGAGAAGTTATGGGAGTATTTCCCTTTTGTGCATGGATTTCTGCCCCGGTGGGGAAAGCTGAGGGCGGGTATAAACTGCCGGACAGGAAATGCGTACAACCTGTAGCGTTGCGCAGGCATACGCCACCGGCTTCGTCCAACCCTTCCAGAATGCCCTCGTAGCATTCACATTCCCCTGGGCCGTCCACAAGCATAACCGGCTGTCCGCGAAACGCAAGCCGCTGTTCGGCCAGAAAACGCCATGCGGATGGAACCTTTGACTGAATTTCCTTAACATAACAGAAAAAAATACAATTTACAATATGTCGCCACAGCTCCGTAAGCGATATGGGAGTCTGCAAAGGGAGGCACCCGGCTGGAAAGGCGTGCCCGGTACGCATTTCTTCCGTATGCGGGGCGGAAATGATATTCAGGCCAATACCGGCAATAAGCAGATTTTTTTGCCCGGAACAGGCCGGATCGACACGCTGCAAAGGCCGTTCTTCCAGAAGGATTCCCCCAACTTTATTCCAGGTGGGGCAACTTTGGTTGGGGCGGTAAACTACAAGATCATTAGGCCATTTTATATGGACAGGACAGTCGGAATCAGCCAGTGCTTCAGCCAAAAGAGCACCTATTGCCGGGGCAGCGGCCGTTTCTGTAAACGGGGGGAGGTAGGGAAGGCGCAGTGCGGCATACAGGTTGCCGACTGGTGAAAACCAACTGCGGCCCAGTTGCCCCCGGCCAGAGGTCTGGCTCAGGGCAAGCACACTGCCCCATACTGGCAGCAGGCCGCGAACTCCCAGTACACGGGCCACATCAAGGCTTGATGTGGCTACCCCACACAGGTACACAGTTTGAGACTGCTCCTGATGTGGCGTATCTTCCGGGCACTCAAGCCATGAAAGCCCGCCTTGACTGCAAACGTGTGTAAAAAAATTGTCTGCAGCTGGGCACATCGGAGATGCAGTGAGTTGTGCCGGTGAAAAGGGATATGCAACAGCATGAGGGTTGTTACCCTCTGCCGGGAGTCCCAGGTGAAGTAGGCGTATCATGCAGTACAGGGTATATGCAGCATTGGGGTAACTAGTATGAAGTGGAAGGGGCATATAGATTTTTTTTGCCCGGTGTTCTTATAGCCTGTAATATTGTTGACTGCAAGGACAAGTATAATTTGTCACTAAATTGACATATAGTGGTTTTAAAAACATAAAGTAAAACTTTATAACATGGGATTTTAGTAGGAAATGTCTGGGAAACGTTTTCTTTATATTCATACTGGGGATGGTCGGAATGTAACCTTACCTCTGCCTAGGAAGAGTATTTCCCTGGCCAATGCCATATGGCTGTCAGGGGAAATACCGGCTTTGCCATTGTGTGCTGGATTGGGCCGCTGCGGTATGTGCCGGATACGCTTTCTATCCCGTCCACCGGAAGCAGGGGAAGATGAAAAGGCCATATTGGGTGCCAACGCTTTGGCCAAAGGGTGGCGTTTGGCCTGCAGGCATATAGCCGAAGCGGGGATGGATGTTACTCTGTCGTCAGAAACAGGCCTGGAACGAAAGCAAAAAACAGTAATCTCTTCATTGGATAATGATGGGAAGAATAATGACCTGCTTTTGGCCGTGGATCTGGGAACAACATTTATTCAATGGCGCCTGTTTCCCAGTGCCTACGGTGGTGCAATACAGGGGGATGCAGCCCCAGGTACTGCTATGGAACAGGAGGAATATCTCCTGACGGGGCGGGTCCTTAACCCTCAGATTGGCGCTGGAACTGATGTTATTTCCCGTATAGCTACAGCTCTAACCTCAGAAGGCAGATCACTGCTGCGCAATCCTGTACTTCATCTGTTACAGGAAATTGTGCGTAATGCTCCGGGAGTGGTCAGAGAAATTTGTGTGGCCGGCAATACGGCAATGACAGCAATTTTACTGGATGCTGATGTGGACGGTCTGGCGGCTGCTCCGTACACATTGAGGGAAAAGGGTGGGCGTACGATAGCGCTTCCTGATTTGCCTCCGGTATGGATTCCTCCGCAGCCAGCTCCTTTTGTGGGAGGGGATGTAAGCGCGGGTATGGCAGTGCTCCTGTGGGAGCATAAGGAAGAATTTCCATTTCTGTTGGCTGACTTGGGCACTAACGGGGAATTTGTCCTGGCTATGAATGAGCGGAAATCCTTTGTGGCCAGTGTACCGTTGGGTCCTTCGCTGGAAGGCATTGGCTTAAGCCACGGTGGCGTGGTTGGACCGGGTAGTGTTACGGCGTTTCGTCTAGGGCCAGCTGGGCTTTATGCTGTAGCACCCAATGATGGCCTTCCAGAAAAAATTTGCGGAACGGGCTATCTTTCCCTCTTGGACAGTTTGTTGCGCTGTGGCTTTATGAGCCCAGATGGAAAGCCGGCAGCATCCCCTCCAACACCGCTGGCCCGCAAATTACAGACTATGCTACGCTATCCTGCTGGAATATGGGAATTGCCCCTTAGTGGCCGGCTCTCGCTTTCCGGTACAGATGTTGAGGAACTGCTTAAGGTCAAAGCCGCTTTTTCCCTGGCATTAGAGCAGCTTTTTGCCGTTGCAGGCCTGCGTAGTGGTGATGTGGCGCGGTTTATCCTCAGCGGCGCCCTGGGGGAAAACGCTCCGGTACAAACGCTGGAAAATCTTGGTTTTCTGCCCCAGGGTGCGGAGGGCAGAACTGTGGCTGCCGGCAATACTTCTTTGGCTGGGGCAGCCTTACTCCTCAAGCAGCCAGAGTTGCGTGTTCGGCTCCGCGCTTGGAGCGATAGCTGCAAGGTGTTGAGCCTGGTTGACCAACCAACATTTATGGAGCACTATATACGTCATATGGCCTGGGGATGGTTGTAAGCAATCTGGGAAATGTGTACCCTGTAAATTGGGCGGCAGACTTGCTGCAAGCCGTATAATGCAAAATAGATTTGTAATAAAAATAATGCCTGCTTTTGCAGAGCACGCCTGAAAGGCTGCTTAAAACATCTGTTACTTATATGATACAGTGATAAAATCTATTTTCGTGGAGGTTCCGGGCGCATGGCAGAACTTACACACCCAAAACTACCCGGCCTTACAGCCATTTTAACGCAACTGTCTGCCCTACGGGCGCAGGGTAAAAAGATTGTTTTTACGAACGGCTGTTACGACATTCTCCACCCCGGCCATGTGGATCTGCTGCGCCGCGCCCGCAGCCTCGGGGATGTGTTGGTACTGGGCATCAACACAGATGCCTCAGTCCGCCGTTTGGGCAAAGGGGAAGGCCGCCCCATTAATTCATGTAACGTCCGTGCCTTTGTTTTGGCCCATTTGGAAAGTGTGGACTTTGTGCAGAGCTTTGATCAGGACACGCCAGAGCAACTCATAGCGGCCATTCAGCCTGATGTCCTAGTAAAAGGCGGAGACTGGCCTGTGGAACAGATTGCCGGCCGCAAGATTGTACAGGCACGCGGAGGCACTGTCGTAAGCCTGCCATTGCTTGCAGGCTATTCCACCACCGGGCTTGTGGCCCATATCCGCGCCATGGTATTGCATTAAACCGTGCGGCTTGTCGGTTTTGGCAGGGAGTTTTCGGCCTAGGTTCTTTAATCCTGCGGTTTACGGCCTCCAAGTTTTTCAGCATGGAAGGCCATATGTTCCGGCAGATCATTTTGCCACCAGGCCGCAGCAGCTGTAGGCGGTATCTCACGGTACACATAGCGGTACTGCTTCCGCCGAAGCACATCACGCACGGCACGGTTGTGGCGCAGAGTAGCGGGATCTGCTTTCCCTGTAGTGGTGAGTATGGCCGGTGCCGGTGTGGGTATGCGTTGCCGGAGTATGTCCACCAAGGCACTTCCTTCCCAGCCAATTCCAAAGCCGTTCAATGAGCTTACAGAAGCAAACGCAGTAGGATACTCCAGGCCAATGGCCAGGGCAGGGTACCCTCCATCCGCTATGCCCAGCAGGCCACGTTGGGAAGATACGGGGAAAGTTTTTTCCGCATGGGGCAAAATTTCCTGTACCAAAAGCCGGACAAAGGCCGTATCCGCCAAATTCCCGCCTGCCACATCTGCCTCCGGTACGATCACTGCCAGCTGATATTGGCTGGCAAGCTGCAGCAAGGCACCTTCCTGCTCCTGATTCAGACCCGTTTTTCCGGAGCATGGTCCCAGCAGATAAAGCACGGGGAAGCGCATTGGCCTATTCTGTTCTGGCGGGAGATAGGCAGTATAGTTGACAGCTTGCCCGCTATGGCCCATGGCCGTAAAGCTGCAGTGCCGGGCACGCATGGCAGGGGGCATAGTCGCCGGGGGTGATACCTGCCCGGTTGATGCACTCTGATTTGGTGCGGTTGTCTCTCCTAAGCGGTTTTGCCCAGTTAGTATCTCCTGCTCTGCAGTCAGCACTTGGGGCGGAGGCAGGCGACCGGCCGTAAGTGCCGCATCTATGGTTGGTTGCAGATGGGCGATCAGCAGTTTTTCCCCATGCTCTGTCATGTGAACCATATCTTTGGCCCGCAGGCGGATGTGCTGGCCTTTGGCATTGGTGATGAAGGTGGTGTATTTTCCGGCAGCATCGGCCAATATGGCTGTGGTATCCACAAACAAAACTCGGCCGGGGAAGACAGCGCAGGCCTGCCGCTGCAAGTCGGACAGTGTGCGAATATTCATTGCGTAGGGTTCTTTACCCATAATGGGCAGCCCAATCCAGATCACGCGGCTCCCTTTAGATGTGGCAATGCGCAGAAGCTGTTCAGCCCGACTCCGGTATATATCTTGCCACGATGCACTGCATGCATGGTGTCGTTTTTTATTGCTGTCAACAATATCCTGTGGGTCATTTGCGCCAAGACAGATCACGATAAGTTCTGGATCATCCCGTTCGATAAACGTGCTTAAATGGCCTGGCCAGTCAAAATAATCTGGCCGACTCAGGCCTGTGGAGTGGCGTCCTTCACGGATCACTTTAATATCTGGTCGGTTGCGCAGATCACGTTGCAACAAAAGACCAAGCCCTTCCATGAGCGAGTCGCCCACCAGCAGAATACGGGTTTTTCGTTGCGTTGTACCCGTCAGGGCAGGGGAAGTAATATCCTGTGGGGAAATTGAGTGCGCCGTAACCTGCCGGGAGGTTGTTACTCCAGGCTGTGCAGCTGCGGGAGTAAGTGTATCCGTGGCAGGTGAATTTTGGGTTGCCGGTGTGGGGGCTGCCTGGCTGGCTGCTGCGGCTGAAGGATACGCCGTAGCCTGCCCGGAAGGCAGGGAGGCTGCAGCCAAATCCGGGCTGTATATGGCTCCAATTATTCCCTGCGGAGTCAGCCTGTGCAACAAATTATTTTCGGCCTGAGCCAGGGATAGAATTCCACTGGCCTGGGCAGTTTTTGTAAGTATATCCCCGGTCATGGCCAGTAGGGGAATCCCCGTCCCATTCAGAAAAGTAGAAAAACGGCCGATATCAAGCAGAAGTGACA
>CAYRKU010000041.1:0-1890 GCA_964425055.1 uncultured Lawsonia sp.
CCTGGTATTTCTGTGCTGTATTGTTGCCTGTTGACAGGTTCATCGGCCGTCTGTATCCGTTTTTTGCCCTAATTCTTATCTTGTTGGCTTTTGGCTTGCTGGGTGCCTTGTTTGTGCAAGAATATCCTCTGTATTCCGGTATATCTGCCTGTGCGGTCGATAACGAAGAGCTGCCCTGGTGGCCCATGGTGTGCATTACCATTGCCTGTGGGGCCTGCTCTGGCTTTCATGCCACACAGTCGCCCATTATGGCCCGTTGCCTGAGTAACGAACTATATGGTCGGCGAGTGTTTTACGGTGCTATGATTGCTGAAGGTGTACTGAGCCTGATTTGGGCAACCCTGGGAATGAGTTTGTACCCGGATATGGCTGCTCTGCGTACTGCCATGGGGCCGGATGGCAACGCCGTACTTGCCGTAAACGACATGGCCGTAACCCTGCTGGGTGCTTGGGGTGGCACGTTTGCACTTATTGGCGTAGTGATTTTGCCCATAACCACGGGCGATACTGCCTTGCGTGCCGTCCGGCTGATGCTGGCCGATACGTTGAAACTTGACCAGAGGCCTCTGGCAAATCGGCTGAAAATTGTCGTTCCTCTGTGCGCTCTGGCCTTGGGGCTGACTAGGGTTCCCTTTGACCGGCTGTGGAATTGCTTTGGACTATCCAACCAACTTATGGCCTGTATGATGCTGTGGACTGCTGCTGTGTGGTTAATCCGGCGCGGCCGGTGTCACTGGGTGGCAAGTGGCCCGGCTGTGTTTATGACTACGGTTTGCGGGAGTACGCTGCTGGTGGACACAACATATGGAATATCCCTTCCCGAAACAGTGGCCACAGCTTTTGGACTAAGCCTTGCTGTGCTTTGCCTAGGGCTCCTGCTGGGGCCGGGGCGGCGATCACGTGGGGAAGAGGTTGCTAAGCAGTAACAGTAAGCAGCTCCAGCCTGTGTTCCACCTCTGGATCAGGGGAGACGAAAACAGTATTTTCGTAACGATCGATGCGTACACTTCCTGCTTTACCCCCCCCCTTTACCGGATGAACATATTTTGCCCGAGCCGTGATCACTTCAACCGTAGTTTCTGCTTGGCGTGGGCTTTTAAGGGTTGCCAGAATGGCAGCTTCAGTAAGGGTTGTCTGGGGGATGCTCTGCCCAGGATGATCGCAACGGATAAGAACATGCGCCCCCGGGGCACCACCGACATGCAGCCAGAGATCGTGCGGGGCAGCGAGCTTAAGCAACTGACCATTTCCTGCTGCACTGCGGCCGCGCAGCAGGAAAAATCCCTCCGTACTGCGGAACAGCTGAACACTTTTGGGTAAACGGGGTGTGGCCACAGCTTTCCGGTGCGCCACATTGACCGGGCGTGTGGCCGCAGCTGCCTGGGCCGTAAGGGCTGCCTGTGAGGCTATATCAAGTTGTTGCTGTACCGCAACAATCCGGATCTGAAGCATATCCATCCCCCTTTTGCTACGCCTGGCTTTATGAAAAAGGGCCGCCATATTTTCACTTACTGTCAGACAAGGGTTCAGTGCAATTGTTTGTGGGCCTGCAGACGTTGCCAGAGTGACGGAAGGCAACTTTTCAAGCGGGGAAAAGCGGAACAAATTTGCCTGAAGCAACAGCGCCGTATCCTGCGCTATACGCATGGCCTGAAGACGTTCCCGCTCGGTTGCCAGTTTGTGCAATAGGCGGGTAAGGCGCACTATTTCAGTGCGTTGACTGTGGGCTGCCTGTTCTCGAAACTGGGTAGCCATGGTGCGCAGCACGACTGTTTCACCAACTTCAGCACAGGCAATAATTGGATCATCCACAACGGATTCAGTACGCTCCAGCCGCAATTGCGGGGGAAGAGGCCAGGCGGAAATGGTCTGATTTTGTCTGGTATCGGT
>CAYRKU010000041.1:1900-11792 GCA_964425055.1 uncultured Lawsonia sp.
TAGATAAACAAATCACCCCCACCTATTTCCAAATCGCAAAGCAATGCAGCCTGTTCGGCAGTGTCAAGCAGGGGCAGGGTGCGACGTAGGGCAGGTGTAAGCACTGGCCAGTTGCGCCAACCTGTACCGGCGCACAGTGCTTGCCACTGCACCGGATCGGGCCAGACAGGATCCTGTGGGAGCTGTGGGGAAGAAAATATCAAAGATGGGCCTTCCCGCAGATCCAGAAGAAGGTATAGATCGTATTCAGCCGTAATATGCAGATACAGGCGGCGGTCAGGCCAATCCGCAACAACAGAGCGAATACGCTTACCGCTAAGGTATTTGCGCAACCGCATTACCAATGCCGGGGGAGCTGTGTTAACCGGAACCCGATGCTGTGAAAGAAATAAAAAAGGATCCTTATGCCCGGCCCTGAGGAAGAGAAAATGCGTTAGGCCGTTGCCGTAAAATTCAAACATGGTAATAGCCGGTGCTGGCTGATAGATTTTGCCCACCCGGCTATGGTTCAGTACAGGCGCAAGCCCAGCACAAAGGCAACGAAAAACGTGACAGTCCATAATAAGCTTAAGATCGTCGCCTTGCAGAACCGGCAGTAACGCCGCAGCATAAAAGCTTATTCGCTACTGGGGTTTTCACCCTCTTCCTGGCGACTTTTGCAGTTGATGCACAGTTTGGTAACTGGCCTGGCTTTCAGCCGTGCGATGTTGATTTCTTCACCACAATCTTCGCATAGGCCATATGTACCTTCGTCAATACGCTGGAGGGCGGCCTGAATTTTGCGTATTAGACGCCGTTCCCGATCGCGGATACGCAGGGTGAAGGCACGGTCAGATTCTGCCGATGCCCTGTCCGCAGGGTCAGCAAAAAGTTCGTTACTGCCAGTTAAATCCTCGAGGGTAGAATCACCTTTGTGTTGTGCTTCTTCCAACATATTGGTAAGCAACGTGCGAAAGTATTCGATATCCTGTTGTTCCACTGGTACCTCCCGGCGGAGAGCGCTGTCACCCGCCATGCTTCCGGTAGGAAGCGCAGAAAGCTATATACGAGATTTTTTTTTTCGTAAAGTCCCGGCCGCAAACGCTGAATAGGTACAAAAAACACTTCAAAAGATGCAGATTGTGGCCGTACTGGTGCAACAGGCAATACTGGCGCGCAGATACTAGCGGGATGCGTTTTGGCAGTTACACTGCCAATTCCAACTGTCCCGAACCATATCATCAAGAGTTTTAACTGGTTTCCAGTCCAGTTCACGTAAGGCTTTGCCGGGGTCGGCATAGCAAATGGCCACATCGCCGGATCGGCGGGCAACAATACGATACGGAACGTGTACCCCGTTGACCTGCTCGAAGCACCGGACCATTTCCAGCACGCTGGTACCATGTCCGGTACCCAGGTTGTGAATGATGCAACCTGGGTGTTTTTCCAATTGACGAAGAGCCGCAATATGCCCGGAAACCAGATCGCTGACGTGTATATAGTCACGGATGCCGGTACCATCCGGGGTGGGGTAGTCGCCTCCGAAAATTTGCAGTTCCTTACGGATGCCAGCGGCCGTCTGGCAAATGAAAGGCATGAGGTTGTTGGGGATACCATTGGGGTTTTCCCCTATTAGGCCTGAAGCGTGTGCCCCTACCGGGTTGAAATAACGTAGAATTGAAACATTAAACGTGGGGTGAGCTGCGGCAGCATCGCGAATAGTTTCCTCAATAAACAATTTGGTACGGCCGTAGGGGTTGACTGCGCTCAAAGAATGCTCTTCCGTAAGAGGAAGAAAATGGGGGACACCGTATACCGTGGCAGAAGAACTGAAAACAAGGTTGCTGCAGTAGCGGATACACATGCCAAGGACAGTAAGGGCCGAGATGTAATTGTTGCAGTAGTACATAAGCGGGTGAACTACCGATTCACCCACAGCCTTATGCCCGGCAAAATGAATAACGGCGTCGATGGTGTACTCCTTAAACAGGCCTTCCATAACCACGGTATCGGCAGCATCGGCCTGAATAAAAGGAATTTCTCGACCGCAAATGGCATTGACAGCCTGAAGCACTGAGGCGCTACTGTTGTGCAGATTGTCCAGGCACAACGGGTCATAACCGTGACGGACCAGTTCAACAAGCATATGCGTACCCAGGTAACCAGTGCCGCCGGTAACAAGTATTTTGCCCATGACTATCTCCTTCAGGATGAGGGCTTTTGTAATCCTGCACGGGGGAGGACGCAAGCCCCCTTCCGGATATTGAGCAGGCAAAGAGGTTGCCGGATGAATGGCAACAGGGCATAGTGATCGCACGCTGTGAATATAAACACAGTGAGGAGGAGAGAGCGTGAAACAACAAAATCACCAGGCAGGTTTTGCAGGGCCGGGTAAAGTAGGCTGTTCACTAGGGATGCTGTTTGCCGCGTGCGGTTTACCTCTGGCCGGGTATGCGGGCCGAAATGCGGCCTCAACCATTGCTGCGGCAAAACTGACCGGAACACGATCCTTTGCGGATATTACGGAATTGGTAGCAGCCTCTGACATTTTATTCCTTACTGTACCGGACGGCAGCATCACCTCTGTGTGGGAAGAAATACGCCACCTTCCCCTGGCTGGAAAAATTGTCTGCCATTGCAGTGGGTCACTCCCAGCCGCAATATTGGAACACTCAACGGAGTTGTGTACAGGGGCCTGTTCGCTGCACCCGTTATATGCGGTAAGCAGCCGGGATGCTGCCTGGCAGGGCCAGCGCACGGCTGTATTCACTTTGGAAGGGGATGCTGCAGCCGTAAAAGGAATGCAGAAATGGCTGGTGCCGGCAAATCTGCAAATTCAACTTTTAAATGATGTGGACAAAACCCTCTACCATGCGGCCGCGGTATTTGCCAGTAACCTGATGATCGGGCTGGCCCAGGAAGCCTGTGATTTACTGGAAGGCTGCGGTTTCAGCCCTGATAGAGCCCTGCAGGCACTACGGCCACTGTTGGCCGGGAATATGCAACGCCTTTTTGATATGGGGCCAGACAGGGCGCTTACCGGCCCCATTGAACGTAATGACTGCCAGACAGTGGCCCATCATCTGGCCGCACTGCACGGTGATTCTCGTGAGGTATATCGTCTGCTTTCAGCCCGTCTGGTACGCACAGCTGCCGCAATGCATCCACAACGGGATATGTACAGGCTGCGTAATCTGCTTGGTAGGAGAATGGAAGAACATTGACCCTCCCACCTGAAATTGAGTGATTCAGCGGAGACATCTTAACGATTGCAACCCGCTGAAATGCTCCTGCTTCAATGATTGCCTGGGGGGGGGACAAGGCCTGGTTTTTCCGTAACATATTCCCATGTTGGGAATTTTACGGGTACGAATCAACTCCATATTCCCATGTCCCAGTATCTCTCCACAGGCTGACACGGCAGGCCTTGTCGCCGTATCACCTGGCAGCGCTCAAAAACTGAAACGTCAAAAAGTTCCAGTTAAGGTACGTCCCTTATATAGCCCTAAAAATAGATGTTCTACGGGTGCGTTCTGATAGCCCCTTCCGCTATACTCGTAACCGTTATTACGGACGGACAGGGGAGGCCTTACTGCTTTTTGGTCAGGCTGTGCAACGCGGCGCGGGCAGCCTCAAACATGCCTTCGGCCAGGGTGGGGTGAGCGTGAACGGTACCGGCTATGTCCCTGAGCGTGGCCTGCTTTTTCAGGGCCAACCCGGCTTCGGCGATAATGTCAGATGCGTGCGCCCCGGCAATATGTATCCCAAGGATTTTTCCCGTAGCAGCATCGGCAACAAGCTTAAACAGGCCGGACAGTTCGCCCATGGCGTGGGCCTTGCCCAGGCTACGCATATGCACCGTACTACACACCACATCTGGGTACATGGCTTTAGCCTGTGTTTCGCTAAGGCCAATGGTGGCGATTTCCGGTACTGTGAAAATGGCGGAGGGTACTGCAGAATAATCCATAGGCACGGGCCGTCCAAGAATGGCCTCAAGGGCGCACAGGCCTTCCATGGCAGCAACATGGGCCAGCATGATATGGGAAGGGCCAAGAACATCACCTATGGCGTAAATACAGGGGACGGATGTTTCAAAATATTCATTAACCCTGATCCAGCCACGACTGTCTATAGCAATGCCCGCTTCCTTCAGACCAAGGCCAATACTGGCCGGAGCCCTGCCCACGGTGACCAGAGCCATATCGGCTGTGAGGGTCGTTTCCGGACTGTTTGAGGTCGATACAAAGGGGGAATGCGCTGTTACACCGTGCACCATGTCATCCAGGACGTGAACATCGTCAAGGGTTTTGCCGGTGAGGACGGTGATCTTCCGGCGGCGCATCTCGCGCAGTAGGAGGGCGCTGATGTCCGCATCCACTGCAGGTATAGGTAGGAGGCGATCCTGCCCCTCCACAATAGTCACGCTGCTGCCGAAAGCTTGGTAAATGCAGGCCAGCTCGCATCCAATCACCCCGCCGCCAACAATGATCAGTCGGGAGGGGACAGTTGTAAGCTCCAACGCGTCGTCACTGCTGATAATATGGCGGTGATCAAAGCTGAGACCGGGCAGCTCCTGAATACAGGAACCGGTAGCTAGAATAAGGGCATCACCGGTCACTGTGCTGTAGCTGCCGTCTGTAGCGTGTACGTGTACCGTGTATGCGTCCTTTATAGTTGCCGTGCCAAAGATAAGCCTGATTTTAAGTTGGTGGCAGGTTTGCTCCAGCCCTTTACGTAGAGTGGATACAATAGATTGACGGCGTTGGTTTACAACTGCCATGCTCACTGTGGGTGAGGTGCAGCCGTTTACGCCGTATTCGGCCATTCGGCAGGCCAGAAGGAGAGCATCAGCGCTGGCGCGCATGGTTTTGGTGGGAATGCAGCCCCGGTTAAGGCATACCCCCCCTAGGGCCGCCTGTTCGATAAGGGTAACCTGACAGCCTTTTTGGGCAGCGGCAAAGGCAGCCGTATGCCCACCGGGGCCTCCGCCAATGATGGTAAGTTGCATGGTGCTTGCCTCGTGGATGGGGGTCAAATTTTCCGGTACGCACCGCCGGTGGAAGCAGAGGTAACCAACTTTGCGTAACGGCGTAGAAAAGGTGAAGACACTTCCTTTTGTACGGGGGTAAAAGTACGCCGTCGCTCGGCCAGCTCAGCTTCCGGCACAAGCAGTTCCAGCTTACGGCTTTTGATATCAATATGAATGGTATCCCCATCCTGCACCAGTCCAATAAGCCCGCCATCAGCTGCTTCAGGGGAAACGTGCCCAATGGCTGCCCCACGGCTGCCGCCGCTGAAGCGGCCATCGGTGATCAGGGCAACATCTGCCCCCAGGCCCATGCCCACAATGGCTGAAGTGGGGGTAAGCATTTCACGCATACCCGGGCCGCCGCGAGGACCTTCGTAACGGATGATCACAGCATCGCCCTTTTTGATTTTGCCGCCCAGAATGGCGGCCACACCTTCTTCCTCACTGTCAAACACGCGGGCGGTAACATCACGCACCATCATCTCCGGGGCAACGGCAGACTGCTTGACCACGGCACCTTCAGGGGCCAGATTGCCGCGCAGAATGGCGATACCGCCTTCAGCGGCGTAAGGTGCATGAACCCGGATAACGTTGGGATCAAGTATTCTGGCGTTCAGATCCTTCAAATTGTCGTCCACACTTTTTCCGGTAACGGTAAGCGGGTCACCATAAATAAGATTGCTTTGGCGCATGGCAGCCATCACTGCGGGGATGCCTCCGGCACGGTGCAAATCTTCAATATGTTGAGATCCGGCCGGAGAAAGTTTACAGATATTTGGGGTCTTGCGGCTGATTTCATCAAAAATATCCAGCGAGAGGTGCAGACCCGCTTCTCCGAAAATGGCCGGAAGGTGCAGAGTGGTGTTGGTTGAGCCACCAAGGGCCATATCAGAAGCAACGGCATTGTGTACGGATTTGGCGGTAACAATATCCCGCGGCCGGATATTTCTGGCCAGTAGTTCCATAACTTTCATACCTGCATACTTTGCCAGTCGGATACGGGCCGCAGATACTGCGGGGATGGTGCCGTTGCCGGGAAGGGCCACGCCCATGGCTTCACAAAGGCAGTTCATGGTATTGGCCGTATACATACCGGAGCAGGAGCCGCAGCCGGGGCAGGCGTTTTCAACCAGATCTTCCAGCTCTGCCTCGGTCATCTGATTATTGCGCACTCGGCCAACGGCTTCAAAGGTGGTGATCAGGTCACTGTTTGCCTTGCCGGCAAGCATGGGCCCACCGCTCATGATAATGGAGGGCAAATTGAGGCGCAGCATGGCCATAAGCATGCCGGGGACACTTTTATCACAGTTGGGGATAAAGACTAGGCCGTCAAAAGGATGTGCCGTGGCCATAATTTCAACAGAATCGGCAATAATTTCCCGGGAAGTAAGGGAAAATTTCATGCCCTCATGGTTCATGGCCAGCCCGTCACATACGCCAATGGTGCGGAATTCCAGCGGAGTACCGCCGGCCATGCGTATGCCTGCCTTAACTGCTTCGGCGATTTTATCAAGGTGGATGTGCCCGGGCACAACTTCATTACCGGCATTGACAACGCCGATAAGGGGCTTAGCAATTTCTTCCCGTGTAAGGCCAAGAGCATACAGCAACGAGCGATGGGGGGCCTTTTCAAGGCCGGAGGTCATTATCTGGCTGCGCATATTTATCCCTAAAGTAAAGGTTAAAGTTATTCGTAGGGCGGAGTTTCAATATCAATATCAATAAGACGGCCCTGCAGCCAGATAATGGCATCTATTTCCAGGCCGACTATGGGTTCATCTTTGCACACACGGGCCGGAGCGTACAGCGGAAAGCGGAGCGGGTTGGGTGTATTTAGGCCAAATTCCAAGGTGAGAACGTATATTTTTTCCCCTCCAACTTCCAGACTGTCCATAGCGGAAACAGGGGCGCGGAGTTGGTATTCGCTGTAAAAACTATCGGGCATCAGGATGCGGGAGCCGCGCAGATTGAGGGTAAGCTGGGGCACGTCAAGCCGGGTTGAGCCGGGATGCTCTGCAAGCCATTCTGTGGCATAACGCTCATAATCAGGTCCCTCAGTAATGGTCATATCGTCCAGCAATGCTTTGCGCATAGCATAGGCCAGGCCGGAAATAAGGAAGGTATGCCGTACACCGGGGGTAAATTCGTCATAATCACGGAACAGAAAGGGAGTATAAAACCACAAGGGGGTGGCGCCTTCATTGCGGCAGGCAGCAACAGTGCCTTCAGTTTTGTTTTTCCAGGGGTGATATTCTTCTACAGTCATGTCATTAGGCAGGCCTTCCAGTAGAGGAAACGCAGAGACAGGCCGCAGCTCTTTCCCCGGCTTGCCGTGCATGGTCACGCCAATACGAAAGGCCGTATCATCCGGCCAGGCCATAATGATTGTTTCGCCCTGTTCATCCTTCCTCTGCCAGCACTCACGCGTACCGCCCTTTTGCAGAGTGTGGACAATAGTGGCAGGCAATTGTTTGTCGGGTTCATTCAAAATGGCCAGCCAGGCCTTACCGAGACCTTCAAAATGATCGCTCATTGGGCTATCCTGATAGTTGTATGGATGGTTGAATAAACTATTGCCCTGTTTTGGGCAGAAGTCAATTATTACCTGTCTGACAGGTAGCCGGCAAGCCCTGCGCCGGAAATCAAGGCAGAAATGGAGCTGAAGATGCGTGAATTGCACATTGATGTGATAACAGATGCCATAGCAAAGCTGGCGGTACAGGCCTGCTGCAGCCTGCCCGCAGGTATGCAGGCTGCCATAAGTGAAGCCGCAGCGCGGGAAGCATCACCGGTTGGCCGGGATGTGCTGCAACAGCTGCTGGCCAATGCTGATATTGCCCGGGCCGAAGATATGCCCATTTGCCAGGATACCGGGCTGGCAGTGGTGTTTGCCGAAGTGGGGCAGGACGTACACCTTGTTGGCGGAAGTTTTGAAGACGCTGTACACCGCGGGGTTGCCCGCGGTTATACTGAAGGCTATCTGCGTAAATCGGTCGTGGCCGAACCCCTGTTTGAGCGCAAAAATACAGGAAACAATACTCCGGCCATTTTACATGTACGCTTGGTGCCAGGGGCAAATGTGCGCCTGCGCCTCGCGCCTAAAGGTGCCGGAAGTGAAAATAAAAGCACACTGGCCATGCTGGTGCCGGCTGATGGCCCGGAGGGTGTGAAGCGCTTTGTGCTGGAAAGCGTGCGCACGGCCGGGGCTAGCCCCTGCCCGCCCATGGTGGTGGGTGTGGGTATAGGGGGTAATCTGGAACACGCCGCTTTACTGGCCAAACAGGCGGTCGTGCGTGATGTGGGTACGCATAATCCTGATCCGCGCTACGCAGCACTGGAAGAAGATCTGTTGCAGCAGATAAACAACCTGGGGACCGGGCCGCAGGGCTTCGGCGGCAGCACAACCGCCTTTGCGGTGCATGTGGAATATGGGGCCACACATATTGCCAGCCTGCCGGTAGCCGTAAACATTAACTGTCATGCGGTCAGGCATGCCGATATCGTACTGTAGGAGAAAGGTATGAGCCAAATACGCCTGAAAACACCCCTGACGCCTGAGCGGGCCCGTCTGCTGCACATTGGCGACAGCGTGCTGCTGAGCGGTACCGTTTATGCTGCGCGGGATGCTGCACACAAACGCATGGTGGAAGCTCTGAATCGGGGCGAACCTCTGCCGGTGGATCTGCGCGACCAGGTTGTCTATTACGTGGGGCCTTCCCCGGCCAAGCCGGGAAAGGTGATCGGCGCGGCTGGGCCAACAACAGCCGGCAGGATGGACTGTTACGCACCCAGGCTTATGGAGCAGGGCATGACCGGGATGATCGGCAAGGGCAACCGAAATGCCGCAGTAAAGGAGGCCATGATGCGCTATGGTACGGTGTATTTTGCGGCGACAGGAGGGGCAGGGGCGCTGCTGGCCCGCTGCATACAGCGCTACACCATACTGGCCTATGCAGACCTGGGGCCAGAGGCGCTTGCGGCTATGGATGTAGTTGATTTCCCCCTGATGGTGGTGGGGGATTGCGCCGGACATGACCTGTATCTTGAAGGGCCCGTATCCTATGCCCGCTGAGGGCAGGGCAGTAAGCCTCGGATTAAGGAACGTTGCATCGTTACATACATCCGTGGTGTTAGAATGCAGGGGGGGGGATCATCCGTGTCCCGGGGCAAAGACTTTTTTCGTTTCAAAAGCAGGCCGACTGTGGCAAAATAACTGTGCCGACGGACAGACGCGGCTGCGCAGGATTGACCTTTTACCTGCCCCGAACCTTGAAACAGCTTTGAACGTAACGCGGCGATCCGGATACGCTACCTTCTGTGCCTTGCCGGAAATACGGATAAACGCGGTTCCCTATTGTTCCGGCAGCTATGAACAACGAAGGAATGGAACAAGAAAAGCCGATATCTGCTGTCCTGTCAGGAAAACTGTGCATCCTGTATCACACTGAACCATAAAGGAAGTTTTATGAAACGCACAACTGTTTCCATCCTGCTGTGCGGGATGCTCATTCTGGGGCTGGTATCCTTTGCCGGAGCTGTAGAAGGCAAAAATCGGATTATGGTTTTTGGGGATTCCAATACCTTTGGCTATGTTGAAGATGCGCAGGGCGTTGTCGACCGCCTGCCCCTCAACGTTGCATGGCCTGGGAAAATGGCTGAGCTGCTCGGTCCGGATTATGAAGTGGTGGTTGAGGGGCTGAGCGGGCGCACCACACGGCTGGACACTCCCGAGCGTTCTGGCACCGGCATTATTCCCGGCGCGGGAATGAACGGGGCAGCGTATTTGCCAGCGGCACTTTCTTCACACATGCCGCTGGATATGGTGATTATCATGTTAGGCACAAACGACCTGCGCAAGGATCGCAATCAGAGTGCACAGAA
>CAYRKU010000041.1:11802-12926 GCA_964425055.1 uncultured Lawsonia sp.
TCTCCATAGTCAAAAAAGGCCAATGGCAACAACGTACGCGATTTTCCGTTCCGCAGGTGCTGGTTATCTGCCCGCCTAAGCTGAATCTGGTCAAAAGCCGGTATGCCGCCTTCTTTGAAGGCTCACTTGCCAAAAGTGAAGCGTTACCCTGCATCCTGCAGCCCATGGTGGAAGCTGAGGGGGCGATTTTTTTTGATGCCGCTACGGTAACGCCCTTTGCCCAAGGGAGTGATGAAATACATCTTACACCGGAGAACCATACAGCACTGGCCCAGGCTGTTGCCCATGAAGTAAAAAAAGCCTTTGACACCAAAAGCAACTGAACTGCCCCAGGTAAGGAGCAGAGTATAGCTGGAATTGATGACTATATTCAACAGGTTACAGATCTGGAGCCTAGTGAAAACATTCGGCGGGAAGTGGCCCCACTAAGCAGCAAAGAGAAATTCGGTCTGGTGTTTGAAAATCATCTGCCGGAAACGCTGTGTCTGGACGACCTACCCGTCAGAGACGGTGACTGTGTCCTGCCTAAAAGCGATCTGGAGGCTGTGCTGTATACGGCAACGGCCCTGGGGGGGGGCGAAGCCTTGTGCGCAGAAACCGGGCAGAGCAGCGTTTTTCGCTGCGGGAGTTGGTGCGGACCGCTGCCTTTGGCGAAGCCGTATATCCCTACCTGCACCCTGTAGACAGCATTTGCCGCGCCCGGGAAAGCGATCTCTAGCATACCCTGATTGAGACCCCGACAATTATCACGCCCTGCAGCTGCTGCATCTCTGTGCCGACAGGGTGGACTGCATTTCCATTGACCCGCCTACAACACTGGCGTAACAGACTGGAAATACAACAATAATTACGTTAATACCTCCGACGCCTACCGGCACAGCAATTGCCTGTCTATGATTGAAAAACGGCTTAACTTGGCCAAAAAACTGCTCAACCCAGGCGATTCCATACTCATCATAATAACCCTCGATGAAAAGGAATACCTGCATTTGGGCTGTCTGCTGGAAGAGTTTTTCCCTGCGGCACGGGTTTTCAGATGCTCAGCTCGGTGATCAGCCCACAGAGGGGCTAGTCGGCTGAAACAGTTCAGTCGTACCGATGAATACATCGTTTTTGTCAATTTA
>CAYRKU010000042.1:0-12656 GCA_964425055.1 uncultured Lawsonia sp.
GTGAAAAATGATCTGATAGCCTTTTTCAGCGGTCTCTTAAAGATATTTCACTCCTATGGCAATTCCACATCAAACAGCGAAGAACCGAAAATATTCAGCCCTGATTCCATTCCGTTTTGTGCAGAAACTGTACCGGGAAAGGATCCTGGCTGGCACTGCGCAGATACTGAATATCCGGATAGCCAAACAACATGGTGTATTGCAGGGCATGGGTTTCCGGAATAGCCAGCTCGGCCTTAAATTCAGGGATAACAAATTCAAGCGCGGAATACAGTAGCCCGCACCATAACGTCCCTACGCCACAGGTTTGGGCCATCAGCTCAAATGTAGTGAGGAAAATGGTCGGGTCTACAGGCATATTGTAGCCGCTTTCGCGGTGGTTGGACACAAAAATACAGTGAGGCGCTCCTCGAAAAATACCGTCTGTGCCGCGCTCATTCCATTTGGTCAGTATAAGGTCCAAGAAAGATCGAAGAGGTGAATTCCCCAGCCTGTCCAGGGCATTGGGCCGGGCCAGGCGGCGATATATCTCCTTTCGGAATGCATTCATGGTATCCATAGTGTCAAATACAGTCAGGTGCAACCCGCGGCGGTTGCTGGCAGTTGGGGAATGTGCCGCCGTGGCAAGCAGATAGTCAAGCAGATTATGATCCACATTCTGCTGTTTGAAGCGCCTGATGGAGCGCCGGCCCCGAATCAGAGTTTCCAGCTGCTTCTGCTCCGGGTAATTCCCCTTAAGCGGCAGGCATTCGTCCGCGGTATGTCCCTGTATGGAAACCGCGCCGGTGGGGCAGATGGCCATACAGTGCTGGCAGCCCATACATAGGGCGGGGTCCAGGACGGGTATTGCGTTTTCCATATGCAGGGCTTTCCGTGGACAATTTTTTACGCATATTGAGCATGCGGTACAGCGGGCGGAATCCGCAGAAAAAGCGATCATGGCTGTGTCCTCTGTATTGCGTGGGCAGCACACGGCTGCGGTGGATTGGTCTCTTTGATTTCAGTCTCAATATATGGGTTTTGCCCCATTCCTGCAATGGGCAGCGTATGTGAGACGCATGAAAATTTTTAAATTCATATTTGGTTAGCAGGAATTGCGAAACATTTCCGTATCAGCAACGTGTATGAAAAATAAGGAGCTCTGGTAATAGCCTAGCATCCTGCAGCTCTGCCATCCATGCCGGGCAGGCTGTGGATGGCACTTGGTCCCGGGCATTGCCGCTGTACTGCAGCGCGTCTTTTGTGTTCAACAGTGTGCGAGGCGGCCGATTTGTCTGGTCTGAAAGAACTGGGAAATATTTATGGCCGTCTGACCCACCCTACCGACAGTATGCCGGAAGAGCGTCTGACCATTCCGGAAGGAGGCGCAGGCGCAGTTTCTGCAGCATTTGGCACGGCAACTATTTTTTAATGCCACTGGCAACCGCGCAAAGTGGTGATGAGATCGTCTCTGCCAACAATTTGTACGGTGGTACGTTTACTCTGTTCGACGCCATGTTACCGCAGTTGGGTATTCATGTACGCATGATTCGGGTGAACTGTTTTGATGAAAAGTTGAAACCACCATCCCCTCGTACACACCAACATATCCAGAACTTGCACGCAGCTGCGTAACTAGGCTTACCATCCATGGTCTAGGTGTTGCATCTCCCGGTTTGTATGAGCGGCGGTGCTGCGTGCAGCGGTCATAGGTGCGATAATCCTGATAAAACAACTGGACGGGCGCTTTAAAAAGGTATACGTTACCGCAACCCTATGGAACAGCAACACGGTCTTTTGATTGTCAACAAGCCACGAGGGCTTTCGTCCGCACAGTGTACGAATCGATTCAAGCGCCTGGGGCAGAAAAAACTCGGCCATGCCGGCACTCTTGACCCTATGGCTCAGGGCGTGCTGATTGTTTTATTGGGACAGGCCACAAAGCTTTTTGGCTATCTTTTGTCAGAGGGTAGAAAAACCTATCAGGGGACGATCCGTTTTGGGCAGACTACAGATACGTGGGATGCCGAGGGGACCATTCTTTCTGAAATGCCCTGGGGGGCTGTCCAGGCCGAGGCAGTGCGCAGGGAAGTGGCCGGCTGGTGTGGCGTTAAGGATCAGCTTATTCCGCCGTATTCAGCCGCCAAGCATCAGGGGCAACCTTTGTACAGGCTGTCGCGCGCGGGAAAGGACGCACCTGTAAAAACAAAAACCATTGCTGTTTCACATGCGGAAGTGCTTCGGGTTGAACTTCCGTATGTTACTTTCCGGGTCACCTGCAGTTCCGGTACCTACATACGATCCCTGGCCCACAGCTTGGGGATGCGCTTTGGGTGCGGAGCCGTGCTCACGGAACTGACTCGGGAGTATAGTTACCCCTTCGGCCTTGAAGAAGCGTATCCTCTGGATACTCTCCTGGCCGAGCCGGAACGGTTGCCTGAGCGGATCAGGCCCATTACGGCAGCTCTTCCTCACTGGCCGGAGATTACCTTATCCGCTGCGGAAATTGCGGCAGTCAAAAACGGTCGGTCACTGGTATGGGGTCCTTCCCGGCCCACGCAGGATGCTTTGGGGCGTGCTGTCGTGTGCGCTACGGGAAATAATGCCGTCCTGGCGCTGCCTGATGGAACGCCATTGGCCCTGGCCCGCGCTGAGGGATCTTCCGGGCAAATACCGCCGGTATGGAAAGTGATCAGGGGGCTTTGGTAAAAACACAACCCATTGAGAGGATATTGCTGTGGTGATGGACGCTGTTCAGAAAAAGGCCGTTATTGATGCCCATGCCAGGCATGAAGGCGATACCGGATCTCCGGAGGTTCAAATCGCATTGCTTACGGCCCGTATTGAAGGCCTTACAGCCCATTTCAGGGAGCATAAGAAGGACTTTCATTCCCGCCGTGGCTTGCTCAAACTTGTGGGCCAACGCCGCAATATGCTGAATTATCTGAAGAGTAAAGATATTCAGCGTTACCGTGCCCTTATTGAAAAATTGGGCCTGCGCAAATAAAACAGTCTGTGTATTTGGATGGGGAAGCCTGGGCTTCCCCTTTTGGTGCCGTTGCACCACCAGTAACGACAGGAGAAGGAGTTTCCGCGAACAGGATCGGGCGCTGTTGTCAGTGGCGCGATATTGTTCACGGAGTCTCCTTCCCACAGCGAAAGGATACAACATGAGTTTTCGTAAAGAACCTGCCCGGGTTTCCGCTGTTGTGGGCGGCCGGGAAATTGTTATTGAAACAGGGCGTATTGCTACGCAGGCGCATGGATCGGTGACTGTTCAGTGTGGCGGTACTGTGGTGCTTGTTACGGTATGTTCGCAACCTCTGGAATGTAATCGCGGTTTTTTCCCGCTGACTGTTGAATATTCTGAACGGATGTACGCTGCCGGGCGTATTCCCGGCAGCTTTTTCCGCCGGGAAATTGGCCGCCCCTCTGAGCGGGAAACCCTGGTTTCACGCCTTATTGACCGCCCCATCCGGCCTCTTTTTCCCAAAAGCCTGCCCGAAGATGTGCAGGTGCTTGCCAGTGTGATTTCCTCGGATCAGGAAAATGAATCGGATGTTTTGTCCATTACCGCTGCCTCTGCCGCGGTAATGCTTTCGCCTCTGCCGTTTGCCGACCTTGTGGCCGGAGGCCGGATTGGCCGTATCGATGGCGCCTTTGTGCTGAATCCCACAGTTTCAGAAATGACCAGAAGTGATTTGAATATTGTGTTTGCGGCTTCAGCCGATGCTCTGGTGATGGTAGAAGGCGAAGCCAAAATTGTGCCTGAGGAAGTGATTATTGAAGCCCTTGAATGGGGCCGCAGGGAAATTCAGCCCCTTATTGATGCGCAACGAAAGCTTGTTGCCCTCGCGGGCAAAGCAAAGATGGATTTTACACCTGAAGAAGACGATCCCGTGCTGCTGGCAACAGTGGAAAAGCTGGCTGGAGAGGCGGGCCTTGCCGAATCCATGCGGATACCCGGTAAATTGGAGCGCAAGGAAGCACGTCAGCTTGTCAAACAAAAGATTATGGATGGCATCAATGCCGATCCAGCTTATACGGGAGACAGCAAAGCTCTTGCCGCTGTGGGTGATATTATTGGGCATATTGAAAAAGCGGTTGTGCGCCGGCGGATTATTGATAATGGAGTACGCATTGATGGCCGCGATACTAAAACCGTGCGGCCTATTGAAATACAGCCCGGCATTTTGCCCAGGGCCCATGGTTCTGCGTTATTTACCCGTGGTGAAACCCAGTCTATGTGCGTGACAACACTTGGTAGTACTGCCGATAATCAGCGAATGGATTCTCTTACCGGCGATGTAACCAAAACCTTCATGCTTCATTACAACTTCCCGCCTTTTTCCGTGGGTGAAGTAAAGCCGGTGAGGCTGTCCCGGCGGGAAATCGGGCATGGTGCCCTGGCTGAAAAAGCGCTTAAGGCCGTCATGCCGTCCAATGACAGCTTCCCCTTTACTGTGCGGGTTGTGGCGGAAACGCTGGAATCTAACGGTTCTTCCTCCATGGCTGCGGTATGCGGCGGCTGCCTGTCATTAATGGATGCCGGTGTCCCCATTTCAGCCCCTGTGGCCGGTGTGGCAATGGGGCTGATTAAAGAAGGCGACAACTTCATTGTGCTGACTGATATTCTGGGAGATGAAGACGCCCTTGGAGATATGGATTTTAAAATTGCGGGTACAGCCGAGGGTGTAACCGCTGTTCAGATGGATATAAAAATTACCGGCCTGACCACCGAAATCATGCGCATGGCCATGCAGCAGGCTCACGAGGCGCGGATACATATTCTGAGTGAAATGAAAAAAGCCATCCCCGGCCCGCGACCGGAACTGTCCCGTTTTGCACCGCAACATGACGAAATTTGGGTAAATCCCGAAGTTATCAGGATGATTATTGGCCCCGGCGGCAAAAATATCAAAGCTATCACCATGGCTACCGGCGCATCTGTAGATATTGAAGACAATGGCCGCATATCTTTGTTTGCCCCTACTGCCGAAGCAATGGATCGGGCCAGAAACCTTGTTCAGTATTACGATCAGCACCCTGAAGTGGGCAAAAATTATTCTGGCAAAGTCCGCAAGGTACTGGAAATTGGTGCTATTGTGGAAATTATGCCCAATGTTGAAGCCCTGGTGCATATTTCCCAGCTGGATACAGGCCGGGTTGGCCAAGCTTCTGACATCGCCCATCCGGGTGACGAGATGCGGGTTAAGGTCATTGAGATCAACGGTGATCGTATCCGCGCTAGCCGTAAGGCTGTTCTGCTTGAAGAGCAGGGTATTGAATGGAAACCGGAAGACACCACGCGCCCGGCGCGTGGTCCGCGTGGTGAGAGGGGCCATCGTGGTGAGCGCCGTGAACGGCGGCCCCGGCGCAGTTAACCCATCAGGCTGTGGCGTTTGAGGAGAGGGGAAGGGCTATCCCGCTCAGATAGCGGTATGTGCTTCCCCTCCAGAACAGGAAATTATGGAGGCTGTTGCGTGAACGTTTCTGTTTCCTGTTATGGGATCATTCCGGCGCGCTATGCGTCTTCCCGTTTCCCTGGTAAACCTCTGGCTGATATTTGTGGCCGCCCCATGTTCTGGCATGTATATGACAGGGCCGGGCAATGCCCTAGTTTGCGCCGTGTGGTGCTGGCCACAGATGATGAACGCATTCGGAAAGCCGCCCGGCAATGGAATGTACCCTGCATTATGACCAGCGCTGATCATACCAGTGGCACGGATCGTGTTTTTGAAGCAGCACAGGCCATTGGCGCAGAGCCGGAATCTGTGATTGTGAATATTCAGGGCGATGAGCCCATGCTGACCCCGCAAATGCTGGAGGAGCTTATTGCCCCCTTTGCCGACCAGGCGGTGCAGGTGGCCACATTGGCCACGCCCATTGCGCCGGAGCGTGCGCTGGATCCCAATCAGGTAAAGGTAGCTGTTGCCGCCAATGGCAATGCGCTGTATTTTTCACGCGCACCAATCCCTTTTGACCGTGACGGCAATTCCACGCAGCCCTTCCTGGGGCATATAGGGATGTACGCTTTTCGGATGCAAACGCTGGCCAGGTTTGTAGTATTATCTCAGTCCCCGCTTGAAAAACGGGAAAAACTGGAACAGCTTCGCTTTTTGGAAAACGGTATTGCCGTGCGCGTGGTAATATCGGATATTGGATCCCGCGGTGTGGATACGCCGGAAGATTTGGAGGAAGTACGCAGGCTGCTTGCCCATAATCAGACCTGATTCAGGTATGGTATGTCTGCGACGGATGTTTTGTGTAACTCATCCCGGAGGGGATTTTCCCCATCATATAAGGATAGTTTGATGAAGGCCCTGCTTGCGCTTGAAGACGGTTTTATCCTTGAAGGTCGTTCTGTTACCGGTTCCTGTGAAGGTGGAGGAGAGGTCATTTTCAATACAGGGATGACGGGGTATCAGGAAATCCTTACCGACCCATCCTATTCCGGGCAGCTGGTATGCATGACATGGCCCCTGATAGGCAATTATGGAATTAACCCTGAGGATATGGAATCAGCTAAAATACATGCGGCGGGGCTTATTGTCCGTGAATGCTGCAAAGTACCTTCCAACTGGCGCTCTGTTCTTTCACTTCCTGATTTTCTGGAGCAGCATGGAGTACCCTGTATTGAGGGCATTGATACCCGTGCGCTTACCCGCCACCTGCGCCTGCAGGGGGCTATGCGCGGGATCATTTCCACGGTCGTTTCCGATCCGCAGCAGCTTGTTTTGCAGGCACAAAGTCTTCCATCCATGGAAGGGCAGAACCTGGTTACCAGGGTAATGCCGCCTTCCCCCTGGAAATGGACTGGTACAAAAAGTCAGCCGGTCAGCCTTCATGCTGATGGCAGTTATGCGTGGTCTGGAAGCGGTCCCCGGCTTGTGGTCTATGATATGGGCATCAAGTGGAATATTGCCCGCTTACTTACAGAACAGGGTTTTGATACACTTTTTGTACCTCCCGGCTTCAAAGCGGAACAGGTTGTGGCCAGCGGTGCCCAGGCTGTGTTCCTTTCCAACGGACCGGGGGACCCTGCTACATTGACGGATGAAATAGCGACTATCAAAAAACTTATCGATATTTTTCCCACTGCGGGCATTTGCCTCGGGCATCAGCTGCTTGGCCATGCTGTGGGCGGTACCACGCGCAAACTGAAATTCGGTCATCACGGCTGTAATCATCCGGTAAAAGATCTCGCTACCGGACATGTGGAAATTTCTTCACAAAATCACGGTTTTTGTGTGGATATTGATAATGTACCTGACGTAATAGCAACCCACATTAATTTGAATGATGGCACATTGGAAGGCTTTGCCCACAAAACAAAACCCGTTCTGGCGGTGCAGCATCATCCGGAGGCGTGCCCCGGCCCCAGTGACAGTCGGTATTTTTTCCATCGTTTTCGGGAAATGGTTCGGGAAGTAACAGGCTGTTGACAGGGTAATTTCTGCCACAGAAGTTTTGTGGAGGATTCAGGCCGGTATGGCAAAACCAGGCATTGCCGTACACAGTAAGCGGGCAAAACAGTGCGCACTAATTCGGTAGCGGAGTAGTACAGCGCATGCAACATATCCGACTATAATGAAATATTTTTAGCTAATGTTCAAACTCAGGAGTCAGTTATGGAACGTACGTTTTCGATCATCAAACCCGATGCGGTAGCCCGCAACCTGACCGGTGAAATCCTTGCTCAAATTCAGAATGCAGGCCTTAAGATTATCGCGCTCAAGATGATCCATCTTACCAGGCAGCAGGCCGAAGGCTTCTACGCCGTGCACAAGGGCCGCCCTTTTTTTGATAGCCTTATTACATATATGAGCTCTGGCCCCATTGTGTGCTCTGTTCTGGAAGGGGAGAATGCCATCGCACGTTACCGCGCACTGATGGGCGCAACCAACCCTGATCAGGCTGCTGAAGGGACACTGCGAAAAAAGTATGCGTTGAATATTGAGGCCAATTCTGTGCACGGGTCTGATGCGCCGGAAACCGCCGCCTATGAAATTGGCTATTTTTTCAATGCGTTTGAGATAGTTGGTTGATAGCCCAGGGTTATATGAAGGGCCGTTCCATTGTTAGGCGTCCATTTTGTTTTAGCCGTTGCGCCACCTTCAGAAGCATAAGCTGGTGTGGTTTGGCCCATGGCGTTACCGCTTGAACCAGTTTTAACGGGGAGAGATATCCTTGTGACCAATCCGCCAGAAAGCAAAGCGTACTTTGCTTTGTCCAGGAAATTTGGGTAATAAGCGGCCAAATATCTTTTTGCCTGGGGCCTTTTTTGCTTTCCCACGTTATTGGCCAGGTACCCGCGGTTGTAAAATTGTCCCATGCTTCCTGAAATATCGGTTTTTCGGCGGCAGCGCCATTAAAGCGCAGCAGGAAATGCTCTTCAACAGATCCTGTGGATTTGTCATTCAGTGGAATAGGTTCAACGCGTTGCAGGCGTATGCCGCGAATAAGTCTGGGGGCCAGCCTGGTTGCAACTTCCTGCGGCGGAATATATTCACGCAGCGTTACCGAAAACCATTCCATCCGGCTTTCCACGCCCACGGGCAAAGCCCGGCCAAAGGAAAGCAGGGGGAGTGGGTGAAAGCCCTGGGAAAAAGTCATGGGCAAACCTGCCCGCCGCATAGCCCGTTCAAGCAATGTCTGTAATTCCAGTTGACTGATATAGGCGGATTCCGCATCTTTGGTATGCCATATACGGTAACGGACGGCCTTAACTGTAAGCCCTGCCTGGATAGCCGGGGGCTGTGTGGGCTTAGCGCGTTTCGGGGGTAGGATCACCCGTCCGTTTTCATCCAAAGCGGGCTGGTGATCCTGCTGATCCCGTTGGGCAAAATTTAGAACATTGTGGTGTGATCCCCTGATCAGGCCACGGCTACGCGGTAGAAGTGATTCCCCGGCCGGGGTATCGCAGGCGCCGCAATGCCGGCAGGCGGCGTAGCGGCAGTCATCAGAAATTTTGCCTGCAAAGGCACGCCTGCGTTCGCGCAGCAAAAATTCGCGGGAAATACCCGCATTGAGATGATCCCAAGGTAAAGCCTCAGTTTCATCGCGGGCCCGGGTAAAGGTTTCGGCCTGTAAACCACATTCTTCCAAAGCTTCAAGCCAGGGATCCAACCGGAAAAAATCCATCCAGCTGGTGAAGGTTGCTCCTTTGCGGTATGCTTTTTCCACCACGTCGGCCAACCGCCTGTCTCCACGGGAAAGGATGCCTTCCAAGTGGCTTACCTCCGGTTCGTGCCAGCGCAGTTTCAGATTTTTTTCAGTGCGGAAGGTATCACGTAAAAATTGAATCCGTTCCCGTACCTGATACGGAGAAATTTGGGGCTCCCACTGAAATGGGGTAAATGGCTTGGGCACAAAGGGAGATATGGCCGCCGTAACCTGTAGCCGCGGCATACCGCGGCCCGCAGCGTCGCGTACCTTCCGGCAGAGGTCGGTAATGGCGGCAATATCCTCTTTTGTTTCACCGGGAAGGCCGATCATAAAATAGAGTTTGACCTGCTGCCAGCCGTGTTCAAACAGTTTCCGAGCATGCAGAAGCAGCCCTTCTTCGGTAACGCCTTTGTTGATAATATTGCGCAATTTTTGGCTGCCAGCCTCAGGGGCAAGGGTAACCCCGGTACGTCGGATATCGGCCAGCCGCTTCATAATGTCATCATCAATGGAACCTACTCGAAGTGAAGGCAGAGAAACGGAAATCTGTTCCCGTGCACAGTGGTCCGCTGTTCGCATAAACAGAGCCTTCAGCGCGGAAAAATCGCCCGTGCTCAATGCCAGAAAAGACACATCATCAAAACCGGTATCATTCAGACAGCGGGTTAAAATGCTTTCCAGCCGGGGCAGGCTACGTTCCCGGGCGGGGCGATACAGCATGCCCGCCTGGCAGAACCGACACCCCCGGGTACAACCTCTGGCTATTTCAAGGCTTAAACGGTTATGCACAGCCCCAAAGGGCACAACCTGCTGCTCCGGGTAGAGCGCGGCGTCAAAGTCGGCCACAATCCGTCGACCTGGAGGGGGCAGATCAGGGTAGATGGGGGCGGGTCTGCCCGCAGCATCATGAGTATAGAATGAGGGAATGTATACTCCAGGGATATGCACTGCCGCACGGAACAGGCGGGATCGTGTCCAGCCTTCCCTGCGGGCCTGAATAAGCAGATCGCAAAATTCGGGTAAGAGATCCTCCCCTTCCCCCAGTAGCATAACGTCAATAAACGGGGCCAGTGGTTCAGCGACAATGGCGCAGCCACCTCCGGCCACCACCAGGGGCCAGCGGAACAGATCTTCGCCCCGGTTTGCCGCGCGCAGAGGGATACCGGCCAGATCCAGCATGTACAGTACATTGGTATAGCACAACTCGTGGGTGATGGCGAAGGCAAACATGTGCGTTTTGCCAATGGGGGTATCGCTTTCCAATGTGGCCAGCGGGACGTTATTTTTACGGAGCAGTTTCCCTGTATCACGGCAGGGTGCGTACACCCGCTCGGCAAAAATATCTTCCCGTCCGTTCAGAATGGCATAGAGGATTTTATGTCCAAGGTAGGACATACCCACTTCATAAAGATCGGGAAAGGCCAGGGCGCAATGCAGTTGCACGGCAGCCGGGTTTTTGTGCACGGAACCTTCTTCAATGCCAATGTAACGGCTTGGCCGCGGCAGCAGAGGAAGCAGTTCTTTCATGAAATAATGAGCCTAGGTATGCATACGCCCCCAAGTGCTGAATCAGACACTCAGGGGCGTAGACGGGAAAAGAAAAACCTACCTGATGATACTGCTCACACCGGCTGGCCTGCCGACCGGTCCGCCGGTGGACAGGGTAAGGTTGGTACAGGCTTCAAGATACTTGGTTTCCAGATCATCAGGAAGGCGTTTATACGCAAAAAGGAAATGCTTTCCGGAAATGGAGCTTTTAAACTCCTGCTCAAAGGGATAGCCATAGGGTAGCATCATCATCTGCATACCTTGTTGGGTGGGAACAACCTGAATAATGGCAACGTCTTCAAGCATATCTGTACTTTCGTTATACTTGCCAAGGACAAGCTCGCCGGAAACCAGTTTGAACATCCGAATGGGATTGGGCATGAAAAACTCCTTACTGTAAATCTTATACAGAATTAGGTTATCCCGTGTGCTCTGTCAAGGATGCGTATACGGGGTATCCGGTTCCGCATACATTGGCAGAGTATTGTCCCGCGCATTATTTTGCTGTGTTTACGCTTTGTTAGGCCGAAGCCCGGTAAATTTAACGCTGTGTTTGTTGCTTTGCGGTGCCACAGGTTGCCGGACTGACGGGAATCTAACTACCGTGAACATGTGGCATTTTCCTGATATCAGAATATCTGGACAGCGGCACCGTCTTTATCTATACTTCCATTTTGAGAAATTGTTTTCAGAAGGGACATCATGCTGCAGAAAAAATGTTTTGTTCTGGATCTGGATGGAACTGTATATCTTGGAGATATCCCCATCCGGGGTACGGTTGACTTTATTCTACGCCATCAAAACGATGTGGATTTTTACTATCTGAGCAACAATACGTCCAAAGCGCCGTCAACCTATGTCAATAAACTGACAAAAATGGGAATCCCGGTCAGGCTGGAACAATTTCTCTCCCCCATTACCCCGTTGGTGGATTATTTGCGCAGTAGTGCAATCCATAGCATCTATGCCGTTGGCAACCATGATTTTGTTACCTGTCTGAAAGAGCGTATGCCCGATCTTGCTATTCTTGAAGAAGACTCGGAAGAAATGGCTGATGCGGTAGTGCTTGCCTATGATACAGAGCTTAACTACACTAAACTTTCTCGTTCCGCCCTGTTGCTGCAACATCCTGAGGTTGCCTTTCTTGCCACGCATCCAGACCTTGTGTGCCCTTCTCCAAAAGGTCCTCTGCCCGATGCGGGCAGTTTTATGGCCCTTTATGAAACCGCAACCGGCCGCCGGCCCCAACATATTTTCGGTAAACCGGACCCGGCCGTACTTGGCCCGCTGCTGTCCCGTTATGCCCGAAAAGATATGGTGATGGTTGGAGACAGATTAAGCACGGATAAAAAACTGGCTGAAAATGCCGGAATTGATTTTATCCTGGTACTCAGTGGTGAAGCCAAAAAAAGTGAACTGCCGGGTCTGGAACGTCAGCCCACGCTTGTTGTGGATCACCTCGGTCAACTGGAAACAATAGGGACGTACTGAAATGTCCGCTGATCCGCGGGGAGAATCATAACAGTGGCTTTGATACAATACCTGTCCCTAACCCCCGGCGGGGGGGGGTAGCTGGGCTTGAAATAAAGGCTTTTCCGCTTTGCCGGATCCGGCTGCGGTCTGAAAGATCCATGGGGGGAATGACTGTCTTGCCCTTAAAGCTGTTTGAGCCAGTGATATTCTGCACCATCCTTTCCATGAAAATCCTGCTGCCGCTGAAAAGTGTATAAACGCTGAAAGCGTTTAATCCTCTGTCTTTGGCATGGGAATATATACCATCTTCAGCGGAATCATCTTTCTGTACTTCTCGCTCAGATCCTCATAATATTTAAGGATAAGATCAACCAGTTCCGTCCCGTTTATACCGCGGATAATCGGAGTGTTGTCGAGATAATTCCGCGCTTTCTTCGTGTAGTTGGAAAGCGTGACAAATAATCCGTAATCACCCTCGTGCATTGCTC